>DATKNH010000063.1 GCA_035541455.1 Syntrophorhabdales bacterium | reverse complement strand
TTAATCAATTTGAATGTATTGGAAGCATGCCACAAGCGAAACATTAAGCGCATATTCTATTCCTCGTCGGCCTGCATCTACCCGGAATACAATCAGATGGACCCGGATAATCCCAAGTGTTCCGAGAGTTCAGCCTACCCTGCCGCTCCGGATAGCGAATACGGGTGGGAGAAGCTTTTCAGCGAACGACTCTACCTCTCTTTTCACAGAAACTTTGGTATGGCTGTTCGCATTTCAAGGTATCACAACATATTTGGCCCGGAAGGTACGTGGCGTGGCGGGCGTGAAAAAGCTCCGGCAGCCTTTTGTCGGAAGATTGCCTCTGCACATGATGGTGATGAAATACTGATGTGGGGAGATGGAAAGCAGACACGATCCTTTCTTTACATTGATGATTGTTTGGATGCTACTCTCCACCTCATGCGGTCCGACTTTACAGGTCCGGTGAACATAGGCTCAGAGGAAATGGTGAGCATAAACCAATTGGCGGCGATTATCATGGAGATTGCGGGTAAAAAACTAAGCATCAAACACATACCAGGACCACTCGGAGTGCGCGGCCGAAACTCAGACAACAAACTCGTGAAGGCAACATTGGGTTGGGAACCAAACATCTCCCTTCGACAAGGGCTGGAGAAGACCTATGAGTGGATAGATAAACAGTTGCGTATGGCAGAAATGGAGAGAGCCGCTTGAGGTAACAAGCCTGCAACCGAGCTTTCGTATGTCATTAAATATCCCTGAAGAAGAACTGGTCCTCTCCTGTCTACGGAGCACAATACAGCCGCGTGAGGCGGATCGCATATCTTGTCTGGCCGGTCAGAACCTGGACTGGGGACGTGTTGTCGCGATTTCTCAGAGACACGCTGTCAGTCCCCTTCTCTACAAGAACCTGCGGACGATAGGACAGAATGCTGTGCCAGCATCAATAATGAAGCAGCTTCAAGAACAGTTTTACTGGAACCTTGCGCACAACATGAGATTGGAACGCGAGCTTTCCGAACTGCTCGGTGTGCTTGAGCAACAAGGGATCCCTGCCATCCCGTTCAAGGGTCCGGCACTGGCAGTATCACTTTACGGGAATCTGGCATTGCGAGTCTTCGGAGACCTTGACATTCTTGTCCAGAAAAAGGACGTGCAGAGAGCCTTAGCGTCAATGGCATCGATGGGCTATCGTCCTGAGGCAATGCTAGACTCGTGTCAAATGGATGGTTACCTGGATACATTTTATGAAATGACGCTCACCGGGGCGGGCAAGGCCCCTGTTGAATTGCATTGGGAGATTTACGCTGATAACTTCGCTTTTCCAGTCGGGCATCTGCAGATTTGGGATGACAAACAATCCGTGCCGCGGGAATCGATCCCGCGGTCGATCTCGCCGGATAAACTGCTGCTCATACTCTGCGTGCATGGAACGCAGCACTATTGGGAGAGGCTCAGCTGGATATGTGATGTAGCCGAAATGGTTCGCAGATCTGAGGATATCCATTGGGAACGTCTCCTGGAACTTTCTGTAGAAACAGGTGCACGGCGTATGCTTCTTCTCGGGCTGAGCTTGGCTCACGACCTACTCGATGCGCCCCTGCCGGACGACGTTGTTCGGGCCATTCGCAAGGATGGGAGAATCGACAGAGCTGTAACGGAGATACGGCGCAGGCTCTTTGAAGCTACGGACCACGCCCCAGGCGTTCTGCAAACCTGCCTCTTTTACATCACGATAAGGGAGCGTATGAGAGACAAGGCCCGGGTTCTCTTCCGGACGTTAAGCCGGCCAGTCCCGGGAGAATTGGACCGACTCGGTTCTGACGGCTGTGCGGCGAGACTCGGCAACGTGATCCGGCACGTCATGATAGGCTGCGGTTATGGTCTGGACGTGGCAAGGCAGAGATTGAAGAGACAGGTAAATCCAACGGCAGGTTAAAGGACAAGGGAAGGTAAGTACATAAGAAGGTAGAGGTTAAGACGGGTAAAAGCAAAAAGAAGGCAGTAATATCTTCCTTCGCCTCTCCTTTACCTTCTGTTCGTTCTTTCCTCTGCCTTCTTTTAGTCCTTTCCTGCTCTTAAGCGACCGCGCTGAACTGCGATAATTCTTAAAGGTCGGAGTTTATCGCCGTGTTCCACACACTCCACAAGCAGATGATACTCTTCTTTGTTGTGCCATTCGGCCTCACGCTTGCCCTTTTGCCAATCACGATTCACCTCGCACGGAAATATAAGTGTGTCGATGAGCCGGGCGGCAGGCGCATCCATTGCGACCCGACGCCGCGCTGGGGAGGTATCGCTTTCTTCCTGGGCATCTTGCCGGTCTTCCTTTTTGTGGGCTTGGGCAGGGTCTTCTTCTCTTACCTTGCGGCATCTTTCTTTCTGGTCGTCATAGGGAGCATCGACGACCGTCGGGAGCTTGGGTTTTCGACTAAGTTTTTCGCCATGCTGGCTGCCATCACGACCGTGGTCTTTGGCGGCGGCATACAAATCCACCAAATTGGCACCTATGGTTCCCTGGGGCTCGTAAAGCTGGGCATCCTGGCAATCCCCTTCACGTACCTCTGTATAATCGGCGTCACCAACTCCATCAACCTCATCGATGGGCTCAACGGCTTGGCTGGCGGACTCTCGTTTTTTGCTTGCCTGTTTATGGGAGTGGCGGCCTACATCTCCAGAAACTTTGAGCTGGCGGGTGTCTGTCTGGGCTTTACAGGTGCGCTGGCAGGTTTTCTGCTCTACAATTTCGGCACGCAGGCCAGCATCTTCATGGGAGATTCCGGCAGCCTCTTCCTCGGTTTCTCACTGTCGGTTTTTTCCATACTGCTCACGCAGGACCCAAAGTTTCACGTTGAGCCACTCTTTCCCGTGCTCGTGCTCCTCATCCCCATATTCGACACGCTCAGGGTGATGGGAACACGCGTATTCAACGGCCGGAGCCCCTTCAAAGCTGACACGACCCACCTTCACCACCTCTTGCTTTCAAGAGGTCTTCCCGTTACGGGCATAGCAACCCTGCTCTGGTCGCTCACGCTAATCCAGGGAGTAACTGCTGTTCTCCTCATCACGAGAACCTCCATACCCTACCTCATGATTGTGCTCGGCGCGAGTTTGCTCTTTAGCATCTTTGCCAACGCACTCGTCAAAGAACGGGCGAAAGTGCAGAGCATGGACGGACCGCTCGTGCTTCCCTCTACCAGGAAAGTCCGGCCGCAGCGCTTAAGGGTTATCAGAAAGTCGGCTAGCGAAGGCTAGAGTTAATCCGCAAGGACGTCAGGATCAAGGTTAAGGTTCAGGTTAAGTTTGAGAACTGCAAACCATAAAGGATAGACTTTCATATTCAGAATGAAAGAACGTACGATTCGCTTTGTACCGATCACTCTCTTCCTCGTGGCAATAATGATAAGCGCGAGCTCAGTACCAGCGCAAGAGCCGCGCCATATTGAAATCCGCATTATCAATCCGTCTCCCTCCCCGGAGCAGCCCCAAAAGCGGGAGGCTACAAAAGAGGCCACGCAGGATAGAGACTCGTCCGCACGAGCCCCATCTCTTCAGGCGGAGGATACTTCACAGGTGATCCGGCAATCGATGCCGGCCGTGGTAACGGTTGTTACGGACGAAGGATTGGGTTCGGGTTTCTTCGTCAACTCCGATGGCTACATTCTGACAAACTCCCATGTTGTCGGCAAAGAAAGCTGGCCCTCTATCCGCCTTGCCAATGGGAAGAGCGTCTCTGCAAACATAATAAAGACTGATGAAGAAAAAGACTTAGCACTGCTGAAGGCTTCGGGTTCCGTTTTCCCTGCCCTTCCTCTCGGCGATTCAAACAGAGTTTCACAAGGCGAGTCGGTCATAGCAATCGGATCGCCAATGGGTCTGGAGGGCACTGTCACAAGAGGTATCGTCAGCGCTCTCAGAAAAGCCGCTAACGGGGTAATTTACATCCAGACTGATGCAGCAGTGAATCCGGGAAACAGTGGCGGACCGCTGCTAAACAAAGCGGGGCAGGTTATAGGCATAAATACCATGAAAATTCTGAGCAGTCAGATGGATACTGATCGGCTTGGCTTCGCCATATCGATCAATGATGCAAAGAAATTTATGGGACAATGAAGGGGGAACCGGCCGGACTGCCACTCGGTTCGACTACTTGAGAATGTAGGTTCCGTCCAGAGTACTTGTCCTCTGTCTCTTGGTTTCCAATCCAAAGCTGCCCGGTCGACATCGTTCAGTCGATTTCTTCTCCGACCGTATCATCATTCCAAGGACAACAACAAAAAAAACTGATGCAATAACCAGTACCAGGGTCAACGCACCTATTCTCCTTTCAGAACTCTCTTAAGATGGCTGATTGGGGTTTCCCTTTCCGCCTTAGCTTTGAGCTCAGCTACATTTGGCTTTCGGCCCTGGTTTGTTATCGCCCGGCTATCCGCAAAACTTGAGATCATGCGGCGGAACCCTGAATCCCGTAATTCTTGACTTTACACACTCCGTAGTCTATTAGTAGTTACCTATGCTCAACGAAACTGGCAATACTCCAAAATGTTGTGCAACTGAGTGGTGGTCCATACCAAATCCGGGCTTGAACGTCGCCCGCTGACCACGGAATTCCGTGAGAGGCCGTGGGCAGCCCGGGAGATAGGCTGCCTGCGGCTTTTTTTTGCTTGGGAGGTACGCTTGACATGAATAGACAGGAACAAAGAATGCTGATGGGCAACGAAGCGCTCGGAAGAGGGCTGTTTGAAAACGGGTGTTCGCTGGTAGCTTCCTATCCCGGGACACCGGCGTCTGAAGTACTTGCGTCGGTGGTCGCCTTTTCCAGAGAGGCTGAATCGCCCCTTCATATAGAATGGTCCATCAATGAAAAGGTAGCATTCGAGGTGGCGCTGGCTCATAGCTACACGGGTAAGCGGGCTGCAGTAGCCATGAAACAGGTGGGCTTGAACGTGGCAGCCGACCCGTTCATGCGTTCCGCATACCTCGGCGTCAAAGGAGGTTTCGTCCTGATTTCCGCTGACGATCCGGGCCCGCACAGTTCCCAGACAGAACAGGACAGCCGCCTTTTTGCTCATTTCGCAAAGGTCCCGGTCTTCGATCCTTCCTCTCCACGAGAGGCCAAGGAGATGGTAAAGAAGGCATTCGAGCTCTCGGAACGCTACGAGATTCCTGTAATGATACGGCCGACCACGCGTGTCTGTCACGCACGCCAGAATGTCACCTGCAAGCAGCCGAAGCTTCTTGAAAGACGCGCTCATTTTGAGAAAGATCCGTCACGGTGGGCAGCAACCCCACAGTTCATCTACGATCTGCACAAACTTCTCAATGAGAAAATGGACAAGATCGCTGCAGAGAAGGCGCTCTCTCCTGTCCCGTTTGTCTCTCTTCCCTCGCGCAACAAACGGTGCGTCATTGCTTCTGGCGTAGCTTTTGCCCACACCTATGAGCTTTTTGAAGAGCTGCGCCTCTTCGACCGCGTCGATCTTTTTCAGGTGTTGCTGCCGCACCCGCTCAATAGACCGTTCATCGACATGATACACGCCAATTACAAACAGGCGCTTGTCATCGAGGAAACGTATCCCGTGATAGAACTCCAGCTCGGCAACGGAAAGATCCACGGTAGAAAATCCGGCTTTGTTCCCCGACAGGGCGAACTGATGCCAGATCTCATCCATGAGAGCCTTGAGAGGTTTCTGGGAAGAACTTCCCGCCCACAGAGGACGGCAGGCGTGTCACCGGGAAAAAGACCCTCGCTCTGCGCGGGCTGCCCGCACCGGCCTGCTTTTTTTGCGATCAAGAAAACATTTCCCAAGGGTATATTCCCAAGTGACATCGGCTGCTACACGCTGGGCATGAATCTCGGCGCTGTGGACACGTGTCACTGCATGGGCGCCTGCATAAGCCAGGGGGCGGGCTTTTACCACTCGTACGCGCAGGACGGAGGACCCATTCCTCCCATCGTCGTCACTATCGGCGATTCAACCTTTTTTCACGCAGGCATCCCCGGCCTCATCAACTGTGTCGTACAGGAATCTCGCTTTATCATAGTAATTCTCGACAACAGCACGACCGCCATGACCGGGCACCAGCCTTCCCCGCACCTTGGCATCAAAGCAGACGGCTCACCAACGGCGGCTGTCTCCATTCCCGGGATTGTCGCTGCGAGCGGCGTCAGGTTCCTGCGCGAATGCGATCCTTACGACGTGCCGGCCTTCAGTGCATTGCTCCAGGAAGCCGATGCACACTGTCGCAGCGAAGAAGGCGGCATGGCCGTGATCATCTCCAAGCGTTCCTGTCCTGTAGATAAGAGAGCGGTCCGACCGGAACGGCTCTATGCCATGTCGGTGAGCGATGCTTGCGACGGGTGCAGGCTGTGTATGAAACAGTTCGAATGTCCCGCGTTAGAGTGGGTCGAAGTGCCCGGCAAAAAGAGAGGAAGAGCAGCCATAGATAAGGCGCTCTGTATCGAGTGCGGTGTTTGCAAACACGTCTGCCCAAAGGGAGCGATCGTCGTGGCAGAGGAGAAGGCCATATGAAACAGCAGCTCATCGTGAGCGGAACCGGCGGTCAGGGCATCCTGTTCCTCACCAGATTTTTCGCAGAGGCAGCCATGATGATGCGACTTGAGGTACTCACCTCGGAAATTCACGGCATGGCCATGCGCGGGGGCACGGTCGTGTCGCATGTCAAGGTGGGTCCTTTCAAGAGCCCTCTGGTGCGAGAGGGCCAGGCGGACGTGGGTCTCATTCTCAGCAAACAGAATGTGCCGTTGCACAGAAGCCTGGTGAAGCCTGATGGGCTGATTTTTGTCAACAGCGATGTTGCGGGAGATTACTTCTCGATCGATGCTTCTAAGCTAGCCATCGACGCCGGGGCTCCGGCGATGACCAACCTTGTACTGCTGGGTTTTGCGATGAAACAGCACGGCCTTTTCTGCGAAGCTGACGTGGCAAGGGAGGTGCTCACCAGGCTCTCCCCACGCGCCCACCTGGAATTCAACCTCAAAGGCTTCGATATAGGCTACACATCAACCTAGCGATTGCGTCTAACACTTCTCCGCAGTAATTTTGAAGCGGCAGCCGTATTCTTGAGTCTTCCCTCTTCCCAGCCCGCTAAGGTACCCGCAAGGGTGGAAGCGGCCTTCCGAGTCGCGCGACAGCGTGACGGTCTTCCCTCTGCCGTTATGCTGCCTGCGCTCTCTGCTTCTTCAGTCGTTCAATTATAGCCGCCAAAAACTGTTCCCGCTCCTTAAGGGCTTCACGAAATTCTCTTTTGTATGTCCGGTGTATTTCCACGCCAAGATGAGAATGGTAGTTCTCAAGAACATTTTGAAGGATTTTGGCCTCGTCTTCCGATAATTCAACGGTTACCATAGCATCCTCCTTATGCGTGAGATTCCCTATATTTTTACTATAAGCACGGTGATTGTAGAATTCATCTCTGCCCCCTTAACCTCCAATCTCGAAGTTAGATTTGACAGACGGCTTCAATTTGGTGTAAAAAACCCCTCATGCTCTTACGGATCAATTTCGCCCGCAGTTCCCTTTTGCAGCTGGCTTCTCTCGCGCTTGTGTGCTGCATGCTGCTGGTCTCTGTCGCTCCTTCGTTTGGAGAAGAGCAGGAGGAGTCTCCGAAGCAGGCCGTTATCCAGCAGATCATCCACTTTATAAAAGAAAAAAATATCCGTCTCCGCGATGAGACCTTGCTGAAAATGGCAAACACCGTTTATGACGAATCGCAGCTTCGCGAGCTGGACTACCGCCTTATCCTCGCGGTAATCAAGGTGGAGAGCAACTTCAGACACGATGCGGTCTCCAGACGGGGAGCCCAAGGTCTCATGCAGATAAAACCTTCCCTCGCAAAATATATCGCAAAGGATGTGGGGGTGCAGTACAACGGACGCGATTCCCTCACCGAACCGGAAAACAATATAAAGTTGGGCGTCTACTTTCTTTCGCGCCTGATGGACGATTTCAAGGATATGGGAACAGCCCTCCACGCTTACAATGCAGGTCCTGCGAAGTTGAGAGGCAAACTCTCCAGAGACAAAGAACCGAAGAACAGATTTGCCAGGCACGTACTGAATGAATACCACAAGAACATTGAAGTGCTGCCTGATGGAGAGTGAGAGAAAGCCCTCTTCCGCCGCCATGAGTGACGATATAACGAAAGAGAAGCTGATAGACATCATCAAGGGACTTCTCAAGACCGATACAGATCTTCATTTTCTGCAAGAGCTGCATCGAGGGGATCTGGAGAAGCTGGTCGCCTGTATCAGGGACAGGATAGATCGGCTGGAAAAATAGCTGCTCCCATTTTGACAAAATTAGCCAATCCAGCACAGTGTTCGACCACTAAGGGTTGATTCATAGCAGATGCGTAGGGTTCTCCCCGGCTATCCTCTCCCTCTCGGAGCTCACCTCCGCAACGAAGGAGCACAATTCAATCTCTTCAGCAGACACGCATCACGTGTAGCGCTGCTTCTCTTTGATGAGCCTGAAGATGCTTCGCCTTCCGAGATAATAGAGCTCGATCCTTCAACGTTCCGAAGCGGAGATATCTGGCACGTGTGGGTGGAAGGAATAAAGGCGGGTCAATATTACGCCTACAAGGTTTTCGGCCCGTATCAACCCAGTCGCGGACACAGATTCAACGGTCACAAGCTGATTCTGGACCCTTACGCCAAATCTCTTTCTCGGAAGCCCTTATGGGACTTCAACCGAGCCAAGGGATACGATCTGCGTTC
>DATKNH010000062.1 GCA_035541455.1 Syntrophorhabdales bacterium | reverse complement strand
TCCGTCAGATGTGCCGTGTGCTGCGTCAAGGGCCATGGCGATAAGGAGCTTGATCTTCCTGGTTAGGGCTCCGTCTGCGAAAGTGAAGTCGTTACTGCCTTGGACAACTTTGCGTAATTCCGGATCGATAGTTTCAAAAATTTTCAGTGGATGCTCAGGCATGTGCCACCTCCTTAATGGATTCTATATTCACTATTTTCCCATGCCCACCGGTGCCTGAGGCACAGGCATGGGAGGCAGTGAGGGCTGGGCCGATGGCGAAGGTACAGGTACCGGTTGAGGGGCGGGACCGGGACTCGCCTGGGGGACCCCGGCACTAGGATAAACCTCGCCGGTTCTCGGATTGAGCGCACCTCCGCTCTGCGTCTGCGGATAGATCTCTCCTGTTCTCGGGTTAAGGACGCCGCCGGGAACCTTAGGATATACTTCGCCTGTTCTAGGATTGATCGCACCCGGAGCGCCTGTGGTCGGGACCGCGCCTGGAGGCTGTGCTGGGCAGGTAGCTGCGAAGAATATACAGGAGCCGAAGATAAGGACTACGCAACAGGTAATGCCAATTCTATTATGCAGATGCTCCATGGAACTTGTGCTCCTTTCCGGCAAGCAATCGCTTGATGTTATCACTGTGTTTGTAAAAGATCAGAAGGCCGACAACAAGGGAGGCCGCGATGTACTCGATCGGGGAGCCGAAAAGAGCAAGAAAGATTGGCGTCAGCACTGTTGAGACCAGAGAGCCAAGAGACACGTAGCGCCACTTGACCAATACCAGCACAAAAGCTACGAGGAGCAGCGGTATCACCGCGGGCTTGAGGGCGAGGAAGAAACCCAGGGCAGTAGCTACCCCTTTGCCTCCCTTGAAGCCGAGGTAGATCGGCCACACGTGGCCGATGAACGCGGCGAGCCCGCAGGCCGCAACAACGATCGTGGGCTGGTTATAGTGCATTGCCAGCCAGGTGGGTAAGAACCCCTTGGCTATGTCGCCTGCGAGGGTGAGGATGCCGAGCCCCTTCCCGACGGTCCTCATTACATTCGTGGCGCCTATGTTTCCGCTGCCTGCTTTTCGCGGGTCCTGCCCTTTCAATTTTGACAAGACGACGCCGACGGGGATTGAGCCGAGAAGGTACGAGAGGAGGATATAAACGGCGACCATGAGTCTCGGCTAAGGATATGAAAAACGGAAGAACTTGTCAACGACACTCCCTGTGGAAATTGTGCCAGCGAATCTATAAACTAATCGGATGCTCGGTACATGGATAAATGCAGGGACTGTGATCGTGGGAAGTTCCATAGGCCTGCTTATTCACTCGCGACTCCCCAGGCGGATAACCACGATCGTCTTTCAGGGTATCGGGCTTTTCACTCTCTTTCTCGGTATTACCATGGCCATGAAGACCGGCAACTTCCTGGTTATGATCTTCAGTATTGTACTCGGGGGCATAGCCGGAGAATTGCTCGATGTGGACGGCCGCATGACGAGAATGAGTGACTACCTGAAGAAGAGAATACGGTTAAAGAGCGAGCGCTTCTCTGAAGGTCTTGTTACAGCCTTCCTTATATTCTGCATGGGCTCAATGAGCATACTGGGGCCCATTGAAGAAGGCCTGGGAAAGCCTCCGAATATTCTGCTGGCAAAGTCATTGCTTGACGCTTTTTCTTCCATGGCACTGGCAGCCTCCCTGGGCGTCGGCGTTCTTTTCTCGGTGATCCCTCTTGTCCTGTACCAGGGTGGAATCACGCTGGCTGCGAGCTACGTGCAGAGCTTCTTCACGAATGTGCTCATCAACGAGTTGACGGCAGTCGGCGGCATCCTGCTGATAGGACTGGGGATCAACATCCTGGAGATAAAGAACTTGAAGATTCTCAACATGCTTCCTAGTTTGGTGATCGTGGTCATACTGGCGTACTTTTTCCTTCGCTAGACCCGTTTTTTTAACGTAGATTAGGTTGATCAGAGAGGGAAGAGGGAAGACCGCTTCGCTAGGAAGATCGTCCGCCGCGGCGGACTAGGAAGCAACTGCAACAACCCAGGCTCTGGTACTATATGTTTTTTCTTCCATCTGCCTAGCGAACGAGGTGAGCGATCTTCCTGGCCCAAAGGGCGATCTTCCCTCTTCCATGTCGGTCATTATCTTGACAGTTATAGTCAAGATCGTTAGTATAAGTAGGCTCTCTGATGTTCAGGCGACTAAAAGAGGATATTCGCGCTGTCTTTGAACGGGACCCTGCGGCCCGAAGTGTACCCGAAATTCTCCTGTGTTATGCGGGTCTGCACGCGGTCTGGTTTCATAGGATTGCCCGCTGGTTTTGGATGCGCAGGATTTATTTTCTCGGCAGGTTCATCTCCCATATAGGCAGGGCCCTCACAGGAGTTGAGATCCATCCTGGCGCCACTATCGGCAAAGCGTTTTTCATAGACCACGGCATGGGCATAGTAATCGGTGAAACATCGGAAATAGGCGATAACGTGACGCTCTACCACGGAGTGACATTGGGCGGCACCACCTGGCAGAAAGGCAAACGCCATCCCACGATCGGCAATAACGTGGTAATCGGGGCCGGCGCCAAGGTTCTGGGACCGGTGAAGATCGGCGACAACACGCGCATCGGCGCCAACTCCGTGGTGATCTCAGAGATCCCGCCCAACTCGGTTGTGGTAGGTATTCCCGGTAAGGTTGTTTTCAGGGTCGAGGGAGAGAAGCGGATAGCGCTCGACAGGGAGTTCATGCCTGATCCTCAGGCGATAGCCATTAGATCACTCCTGGACCGGATGAAGCAACTCGAGGAGAAGGTAGAGAGATTTCCACAGCCAGACCCCCGTGCAGACCATGGTGTGGACCGTGGCGTATGAAGAACGCTTCTACAGAGGATTTTCGCAGCCCTCGGACCTGCAGTGTTACGAGGTGAAGCTCAAAGAAACGGATCTCTTCTGCTGCACAAGCCGTGACGTGCGGGAGACGATAGAAGAGAGGGTAATTCACTACAGACACCAGCTTGAGAGATACATAGAAGAGAGGCCTGAGTTTCTGCACAGTCTGGTCCCTGTGAAAGCTGACCTGTTTGCCCCGGCTATCATAAAAAAGATGATCACGGCGTCCGCAGCCGTCGGCGTGGGTCCAATGGCGTGCGTTGCAGGGGCTGTGGCCGAGTTTGTAGGAAATGACATCGAGCCTCTATGCGAGGAGTATATCATTGAGAACGGTGGCGACATCCAGTTGCGGACGAAAAAGGAGAGGCTCGTCCTCATTTATGCAAAAGACTCCCCTTTCAGCAACAAGCTGGGAATACGTCTCAGGCCGAGGGAAGAGGCGTACGGCGTCTGCACCTCGTCCGGCACGGTCGGCCATTCATTGAGTTTCGGCAAGGCAGATGCAGTCTGCATTGTGGCTTCATCGGCTCTTTTTGCGGATGGAATGGCCACGCGGGTAGGAAACATGGTCACAACGTCGGAAAACATCGGAGAGGCTCTCGAGGTGGGAAAGGCTCATACAGAGGTAATAGGTATCCTGATTATTCTTGGCGAAAAACTGGGAGTGTGGGGAGACCTCGACTTGGTGAAAGTATAAGAGTGTGTGGAGGGTGTGGAGGACAATGTCTAAATCCTAATATCTAATGTCTAAACAATATCAAATTTCCAAATTCAAGGTTGAGCGACGCGATCCGGTTTTGGTAATTTGACATTCGATATTGTTTAGAACTTAGAACTTAGATATTCGATCTTCGAACTTGGTATATGAGGGAGGTACCAGAAGCGGATGAAGAAAAGAGTGATACTGAGGTTCAAGCGAAATACGATTGACAAGCCGATTGTCTTCCGTCTTGCCAAAGATTACAACCTCGTCTTCAACATCCTCAGGGCAAACATTTCGCCGAAGGCGGAATCGATGATGGTGATGGAGCTGGAAGGCAATGAGGACGATTTCAACCGGGGGATGGCATACCTCCGGGATTCGAATATAGGCATTGAGCCGATAGAGCAGGACATCAACAGAGATGAGGAGAGATGCGTGCACTGCGGCCTTTGCACGAGCGTCTGCGCGAGCGAGGCTCTGAACATAGACAGAGAAACGATGAAGGTCAGCTTCGATTACGAGAAATGCGTTGCGTGCGAGCTATGCGTGCGCGTCTGCCCGGTCAAGGCGATGAATGTATCTTTTACGTAAAGTGAGCAGTAGTAAGTGAGCAGCGAGCAGAAGCGAACAGTGAGCGGACGGCCAATGCAACGTAGCGATTGGATAGGCTATAGCAGGCACTTGTATCGAGTGCTTACAGGTGGCTGTTTACTTTCAACCGGTTCTAACTGCTCACTGCTTACCGCTCACTTTTGACTGGTCTGGAGAGGGTTCTATGAGAAAAGTCTATCTCGATTATAATGCAACAACTCCCATCCATCCTGAGGTGGCCACCTATACGCTGCCCTTCCTGCACGAATTGTACGGCAACCCTTCCAGCATGCACTGGGCGGGCAGAGAAGTGCGTCCGTATATCGATCAGGCGAGAGAGTGCATTGCTGATATGATCCATGCACATCCCGAAGAGATTGTCTTCACGAGTTGCGGCACGGAATCAGATAATCACGCAATCAAGGGTGTTGCTTATTCCCGACGCGACAAAGGTAATCACATCATAACTACCAGGGTCGAACACCCGGGAGTGCTCAACACCTGCGCCTATCTTGAAAAGCGGGGATTTGAGGTGACCTACCTGCCGGTCGACAGCTACGGCGTTGTTGCTCCTGATGCTGTAAGAAAGGCGATACGTAAGGACACAATTCTGATATCGGTCATGCACGCCAATAATGAGACAGGGACCCTCATGCCGATAGAGGCGATAGGTGCCATAGCACGGGATGCGGGTGTTCTCTTTCATTCCGACATGGTTCAGGCGCTCGGCAAGATCCCCATCGATGTGAATAAGATGCAGGTGGATCTCGCTGCCTTTTCAGGGCACAAAGTCTATGCGCCCAAGGGAGTCGGCATTCTCTACATGAGGGAAGGCGTCGATATCGATAACCTTATTCACGGGGGGCACCAGGAGGCTGGGCGGCGAGCCGGTACTGAAAACCTGCTCGGTATAGCTGCCTTCGGAAAAGCTTGCGAGGCCATGCACAGGGAAATGGCTGAGGAGCGTCCCAGGTTGGAGCGGCTTCGCAAGAAGCTTCTCGATGGCATCATGGCCCGCATAGAGGATGTACAACTGAACGGGCATCCCGAGTTTCGCCTGCCCAATACGCTCAACCTGAGCTTTGGATTTGTGGAAAGTGAATCGCTGTTGATCGGTCTCGACCTGGCAGGCATTGCTGTTTCGGCAGGATCCGCCTGCTCCTCGGGCTCGCCCGAACCTTCGCACGTGCTCTTGTCCATGGGCATACGACCAGAAGTCTGTCAAAGTGCTTTAAGGATAAGCCTCGGCAGGGACACGTCAGAAGAAGATATCGACTACGTGCTGGATGTCCTTCCTGAGGTGGTCGGACGGCTGCGCAGCATGTCTCCTTTTTACACGAAAAAATAATGTTACGAGTTCCGGATTACGAGTTCCGTGGTAATAAAAAATTGGGGTAATAAAAAATTAGTGTTACGGGTTTCCGGTGCCGAGTTAGATCAATAGACGTTTCGTGTTTCGAATTGCGCATTAGGAAGACAAGAACTATAGTGCTAGTCACTGGTCAAGCGTCTAAAACTGTGCGTATTTAACCCGTAACCCGCAACTCGCAACAGGTATTTTCGTTATGACCTTCTTCATTTTTACCACCGGTTGTAAATCGAACCAATGGGATTCCTACGTCATGGAGGGAATCCTTAAGCAAAAAGCGCTTACCCCCAGCTCTATGGAGCAGGCTAAGCTCGTGATCGTGAACGGGTGCACGCTTACCGCCCACGCGGAAAAGGATATCAGGAGATTCATCGAGAGGGTCAGAAAACTCAATCCGCGAGCCAAGGTAGTCCTCACCGGCTGTCACGCACAGGTATATCCCGAACGGGCGTTCGGGGCGGACCTGGTGCTCGGGCAGAAAGAAAGGTTTGAGATTGCCGATCTGCTGGGACAGACGGGACACAGGAGCGAGAGGACACGCGACATTCCCATAGAAAATATGCCGATCGATTTGCACGGGTGCTCTCGTGGAAATCGATCTAGCGAGCACAGCGAGCGAGAAGGGGAGGCTCCGACGGCTTTGCCGAGGGAGGGGGCGACGCGAGCCCCTTTAACTGCAAGGACTCGCTTTTTTTTCAAGATACAGGATGGGTGTGATAGATTCTGTACGTACTGCATAGTGCCTTATGCGCGGGGACGGGTCCGGTCAAGGCCCCTTGCCGATATTGTGGAGGGCATGGCCAGGCTCAAAGAAAGGTCGGTTCAAGAGGTTGTCCTTACAGGCATCGATATTGCGAGTTATAAGGATCCTTCATCGGGGTGTTCTTTTACGGGTCTCCTGAAGAGACTCGAATCGGTCGATACCCCGGCGAGGATCAGGCTGAGCTCGGTGGAGCCCGCCGGGATTGACAATGAATTTATAGAGACGCTCAGCGCAAGCAAGAAGCTTGCACGAAGCATCCACATACCTCTGCAGAGCGCTGATGCGGGAGTCTTGAAGAGGATGGGTAGACCTTACGATCAGGATTTCATACGCTCAATCGTGAGCGGATTGCAGAAACACGTCCACAATATCGGGATAGGGATGGATGTCATGGTCGGGTTCCCCGGAGAGGACGAGCATGCCTTCATGGAAACCCACTGGTTCCTCGAATCTCTTCCCATTTTTTATCTTCACGTGTTCCCTTACTCGGACAGGGCGGGCACAAAAGCGTCGCAGATGGACGAAAAGGTGACGGAGACAACCAAGAAAGAGCGGGTGCGCAGACTGAGGAAGCTGGACGCTGTCAAAAGAGAAGCATTTTACAGGCGCTTCCTGGGGGAGCGGGTATCGATAATCCCGGAGGGTAAGCTGTATAAAGGCCGATTTATGAGAGGGTACAGCGAACACTACCTCCCTGTCTACATACCGTACCAGAAGAAACTCGAGAATGAGCTCATTGGCGTCACAATAGATAAGATTGAAAGGAATCTCCTTATAGGAGGATGAATAATGTCAATGCCAGTACTGTTGTTCATAAAGTTGCTGTCGCTCGTGTCGTGGTTGCTCACTATCTACGTATGGATAGTTATTATAAGGGCTGTCCTTTCGTGGATAAGACCGGACCCGTATAACCTCTACGTTCGCATTATAGGTAACCTCGTGGATCCGGTCACGTATCGCATCTCGAAAATTATACCGACGCGTGTCGGTATGGTCGATCTTTCGCCACTTATCCTGATTGTCATTGTTCAGCTTGTTCAGTCGTATCTTATCCCTGTCCTCATTAGCGGCATTGCGGGATTGTAGCGACTGTGAATCTGGATGTACGTGTCATCCCGGGCGCCAGGAAGAGAGAGATAAAGCGTGACGAACGAGGTCTTGTGATAAAGCTTCTCTCGCGGCCGCAAGAGGGGAAAGCGAACCGGGAGCTTGTTGAATTTCTTGCGGACGCTTTTTTGCTGAAGAAAAGCGAAGTGTGTATTGTGTCCGGAGAGAAGGGGAGAAAAAAGGTAATCTCCCTGCCGGTGGACCAGGAGAGGTTCAATGAGATTCTTGAGAATCTGGATCAGAGGACCCGGACATGAGACAAAGGCACAACATGCACGGAAGTTCGCTGATTACAAGAAGATGAACCTCGTTGTGCAAGATCACACAAGGGGTTTATTTGCTTGCATTTTCGGCTTAAACTCTTTATATTACTATCCTTAAAAATAACGCCAGGCAGGATAGATGATTGTAAAGCTGCACGATATCGAGGAGTCCATCGTTGCACGAGGTACAATGGATGGCTCGAAATACAAAAGGCCCGAAGATGCCGACCTCGAGTTCGAATCGCCTATCGAGTTCGAGCTGGTTGTCAGCAAGATGGGCAGTGACGTGCGTGTTGAGGGGCCTGTGAAGTGCACCCTCCGGCTCTCCTGCGACCGCTGCCTTGAGTCTTTTCTTTTCCCGGTAAATGGTCGTGTTGATATCGAGCTGGCGCCAAAGAGTGACGAACCGAAGCTGCCTGAGATGGAGCTTACCGGCGAAGAGACGAGCCTTTACTATTATGAAGGAGACGAACTGGACCTCGATCCTTACATATATGAAGAAGTGATGCTGGCGATTCCGATCAAGGCACTCTGCAATGAATTCTGCAAAGGCATCTGCCCCGTGTGTGGAAAGAACCAGAACACGGAAACGTGCAGGTGCGATACATCCAAGAGCATGGTCCTCGGAGAAAAACTGCAGAAATTCCTGAAAAAAGGATAAGGAGAACAATATGGCCGTTCCCAAGAGAAAGACCTCCAGATCACGGAGGGACAAAAGAAGAACCCACTACAAGCTTTCGAGCCCCGGGGTTATCCTCTGCCCGAACTGCAAAGAACCTACTCTGCCTCACCAGGTGTGCCCGAAGTGCGGCATGTACAAAGGCAGAAAGTACCTCGAAATTGAAGAACTGTAAGTCGGCATGATAAGAATTGCGGTCGACGCCATGGGGGGCGATAACGCTCCTTATGCTATAGTTAAAGGGGCTGAAGCGGCCTGGAGGGAACAGATAGCCCAGCCGGTTCTTGTGGGGGATGAGAAGAGTGTCAGGCCGCTTCTGGATCCTGCTTCAAGAATCGAAGTAGTGCATACTCCCAGCTTCGTGGAGATGCATGAGTCGCCTTCCTCCGCCCTGAGAAAGAAACGCGATTCGTCGATCAACAAGGCTTACGCCCTGCAGCGTTCCGGTGATGTTGAGGCTGTCGTCAGTGCGGGAAATTCCGGTGCGGCCATGGCCTTTGCAATCTTCACTCTCGGCAGGATACCCGGAGTGGAAAGACCTGCCATAATGTCCTTTCACCCGAACGTGAAGGGAACGCTCTCAGTGCTGCTGGACGCAGGCGGCAACGTGGATTGTAAGCCTAGTCATCTTGTACAGTTCGCCATCATGGGACATGTCTATGCAAAATACGGCATGGGCAGAGAGAAGCCGCGTGTCGGTCTTTTGTCAAACGGCGAGGAAGAAACGAAGGGAAATGACCTGACAAGAGAAGCGCATGCGCTTCTCCGGGGTGTCAACATCAACTATGTAGGCTATGTCGAAGGCACCGACATGTATAACGGGTCTACGGACGTCGTGGTGAGTGACGGTTTTGTGGGCAATGTTGCGCTGAAGATAAGCGAAGGTATCGCCGAGGCTATCACAAGCTTTCTCAAAGAGAGAATTGTCAAGAGCTATCGGAGAAAGCTGGGATACTTCCTGCTGTCAGATGTCTTCAAGGAGCTTGCGCGGACCGTCGACTATTCAGAGTATGGCGGCGCGCCTCTTGTGGGAGTAAATGGTGCCTCCATCATCTGTCACGGCAAGTCAAACGAGAAGGCTATAAAGAACGCAATAGCCATGGCCAGAGACTTTGCCGCGAAGAAAATCTCAACGCATCTGTCTGACGCCATGCGGGAATACATAGATTCGCGTGGGCAGGCCCGCGGTAATGCATGAGGTGGGAAAAGACGTGATGCCCACGAATCTATCTAGCGAGCACGGCTCGCGAGAGGGGGAGGCTCCATGCGGCTTTGCCGCTGGAGGGGGCGACGCGAGCCCCAACAACAGATTCGCGTGGGCAGGCCCGCGGCGGCGCATGAAGTGAGCGCGGGCGCGCCGAAAAAACAAAGAAAATATAAACAGCATCAACATAAACAAAGGGGGACGAGGGAGCTATCATGGACTATTTTTTCACTGAAGAGCAAAAGCAGATACAGGCCCTGGCGCGAAGGATCGCTGAAGAAAAAGTGATGCCCATAAGGGCAGAGCTGGATGAGACTGAAACATTTCCGCGGGAGATTATGAACCTCTGCGCGGATGCAGGATTATTCGGAGTGAGCATCCCTGAAGAGTACGGAGGTCTGGGAGGTGGCTCGCTGGAGAACTGTATCGCGGTTGAAGAGCTGAGCAAGGCGTGCCTCGGCGTATCCGTGAGCTATGCAGCAAGCCTGCTCGGTTCCTATCCTATTCTGCTCGGGGGCTCTGAGGAGCAGAAGAAGAAGTATCTGACTGATGTGGCTAGCGGTAAAAAAATAGCCGCTTTCGGTCTGACTGAAGCCGGCGCAGGTAGCGATGCTGCAGGCATCAGGACCGAAGCGCGTAAAGCTGGCGACGAGTACATCCTCAACGGAACCAAACAGTGGATCACGAACGGAGGCGAGGCCGACATCTATTCGGTGATTGCCATCACTGACCGGACGAAAGGCGGCAGAGGAGCGACAGCTTTCATCCTTGAGAAAGGCATGGAAGGTTTCACGTTCGGGAAAAAGGAGAAGAAGCTCGGTATCAGGGCTTCCGCGACCAGAGAGCTGGTCTTCCAGGATTGCAAAGTTTCCAAAGATCGTGTTATAGGTAGAGAAGGCATGGGCTTCATCCTTGCTATGAGGACGTTTGACCGCACGCGTCCGGGTATCGGCGCGCAGGCGGTCGGCGTAGCACAGGGAGCACTGGATGCAGCCGTAGCATACGCGAAAGAACGCGAGCAGTTTGACCGGAAAATAATATCGTTCCAGGCTGTGCAACACATGCTTGCAGACATGGCGACACAGGTTGAGGCGGCGCGCGCACTTGTCTATGCGGTAGCGAAATACATTGATTCCAAGCCGAAAGAGTTCTCAAAAGTGTCAGCCATGAGCAAAGTCTTCCCGAGTGATGTTGCCATGAAGGTGACGGTGGATGCTATTCAAGTCTTCGGTGGTTACGGCTACATGAGAGACTACCCCATTGAAAAGATGATGCGCGACGCCAAGATCCTTCAGATTTATGAGGGCACCAACCAGATCCAGAGAAACGTTATCGCTCTTGAGCTGATCAAGGAAGCAGCCTCCAGAAGGAAGAAGTAAACAAAGAGATGAAGAAGGTTGGCGCTCTTTTTCCCGGGCAGGGGTCTCAGTATGTAGGCATGGGCAAGAAGCTCTACGAGCGTTTCGAGAGTGTCCGGGCGTTATTCGCTGCAGCAGACAAAGCTGTCGGGTTTTCCTTGTCTGACGTGATGTTTAATGGTCCGGAAGAGGAACTGCGGAAGACGTATAATACGCAGCCTGCTATCCTTCTTGCGAGCTATGCGTCCTGGACTATATTTGAGCAGGAAACAAAAGCAGTACCCGCTCTTCTCGCGGGCCACAGCCTGGGTGAGTACACCGCGCTGGTTGTGAGCGGGGCCCTGAGCATCGAAGATGGTGTCAGGTTGACCCGGACGAGAGGGCTCCTGATGGAAGAAGCCTGTCCGGCGGGCACGGGCAGCATGGTTGCGCTCATCGCCCCGGTCATGGAAAAGGTTGATGAGGTCTGCAGCCAAATTTCTCATGATGATTATGTTGCTGGCGCTGCTAACCTGAATTCGCCCGAGCAGGTCGTGCTTTCAGGAAACAGTGAAGCGTTGAAGGAAGCGGTGGAGAAATTGAAGGGTGCTTACAAGAAAGCTGTCTTCCTCAATGTATCGGGTCCTTTCCACAGCGTGTTGATGCAGCCGGCCGCGGAAAAGCTGAAGAGTGAACTAGCGGGAGTCAGCTTTGCGGACATGAAGACACCGGTGGTTTCGAACGTAGATGCCCTTCCCAATCAGAAATCGTCAGCAATCCTTGACCTCTTATACAGGCAGATGTTTTCCCCGGTGCTTTGGGAGAGTTGTATAAGGACCATGGCGAGGGAAGGGGTCGAGCTTTTCGTGGAAGTCGGCCCGCAGAAGGTGCTTACGAACCTCGTGAAACGGATAACTCCGGATATCCTGTGCCTTCATGTGGAAGAGATGGAAGAGATCGATGCAGTAAGGGGGCGGCTGTGAAAGGTAAAGTAACAATCCTCACCGGTGGGGCGCAGGGCATAGGCAGAACCATTGCGGAGTTTCTCGCCGATCAAGGAAGCGACCTCGTGATCTTCGATGTGCTCGACGGGGAGGCCACGGTTGCCGCGTTGCGCGAAAAAGGGGTGCGCTCCTCCTATTACAAGGTGGATGTCGCGAATCTCAGTCAGGTCGAGCAGGCTGTTGCATCTGTCGTGAAAGAGATGGGCGGCGTCGATAACCTCGTCAACAATGCGGGGATTACGCGTGATAAACTGCTGCTCCGGATGTCTGAAGAGGAATGGGACCAAGTGATCAGGGTAAACCTGAAAGGTGTATTCACCTGCACCAAGGCGGTGATACGTCACATGTTGAAGAAAGGCGGCAGCATCGTCAATATATCTTCCATCGCCGGTTTGATGGGTAATGCGGGCCAGTCTAATTATGCTGCCAGCAAAGCAGGCATTGTCGGTTTTACCAAAGCGGTCGCACGGGAATACGGAGAGCGCAATATCAGGGTGAATGCCGTGGCCCCGGGCTTTATCGTGACGAAGATGACAGATACGCTCGACGAGGCATGGAAGGAGAAAACAGTCAAAGCCATACCGCTCGGAAGAGCGGGCGAGCCGATGGATGTGGCCCGTGTTGTCTATTTTCTTCTTTCAGAGTATAGTGCCTACGTCACAGGCGAGACTATAAATGTTAGTGGCGGTTTATATACGTGAGGAGGGATTGTTCCCTCAACAAAATCAGGAGGTGGCCTAATGGCAGTTACTGAAAAGGTCAAGAAGATGATCGTGGAACAGCTGGGAGTAAATGAGTCGGAAGTGGTACCGGAGGCGAAATTTATCGATGATCTGGGAGCAGATTCCCTTGATATCGTCGAACTTGTAATGGCCCTTGAAGATGAGTATGGCATCGAGATACCTGATGAGGATGCGGAGAAGATCGAGACAGTTGGTGATGCAATAAAATATATCGAAGAGCATATGAAAAAAGAGTGAGGGGTGCCCTAGTGAAACGGCGGGTAGTTGTAACCGGGATGGGCTTGGTAACGCCTCTCGGGACAGGTCTGGATAACGTATGGGATCAGATCCTTCAGGGTAAATCGGGTATTGCGCCCATAACGAGGTTCGATGCAACGCGCCACGAGACAAAGATTGCGGGCGAAGTGAAGAATTTCAATCCTGAAGAGTATGTACCCCGCAAAGAAGTCAAGAAGATGGACCTGTTTATCCATTATGTTCTTGCTGCCGCGCGCACTGCTCTCGAAGATGCCAGGCTGGACATGACAAAAGAACAGAGCGACAGGGTCGGTGTGGTTGCTGGCACTGGCCTCGGCGGCCTGCCAACGTTAGAGAAATATCACCAGATACTCCTGGAGAGGGGACCGGACAGGATCAGTCCCTTCTTTATTCCCATGCTCATTGCGAACATGGCGCCGGGCCAGATAGCGATGCAGTATGGAATGAAGGGACCCAATATCTGCATTGTAACAGCCTGCGCAACAGGCTCGCACTGCATCGGCGATGCCTCCCGGATTATTCAGTACGGCGACGCTGACGTTGTTGTTGCGGGCGGAACCGAGGCTAACCTTACACCCCTTACCGTGGGAGGCTTCAATGCCATGAAGGCGCTTTCCACGAGGAATGACGAGCCGGAGAAGGCTTCCCGGCCTTTTGAGAAAAACAGGGACGGGTTCATTGTCGGAGAAGGCGCTGGCATTGTAATCCTGGAGGCGCTGGAGCACGCGCTCGCGCGCGGAGCAAAGATATATGCCGAGTTGATAGGCTATGGCTATAATGCTGATGCCTACCACATTACAGCACCGGCTCCGGACGGAGAAGGTTTTGTGCGGTGCATGAGGATGGCATTGAACAATGCGCAGATCTCGGCAGACCAGGTGGATTATATCAACGCGCATGGCACATCAACGGAGTTAAACGACTACACCGAAACGATCGCGATCAAAGAAGTGTTCGGCGATCGGGCGAAGAAGATTCCCGTAAGCTCGACCAAATCGATGACCGGTCATCTTCTGGGTGCAGCCGGCGCAATAGAAGCAGTGTTCTCGGTCCTGAGCATCAGGGATCAGATTTGCCCACCCACTATCAACTACGAAGAGCCTGACCCGAAGTGCGATCTTGATTATGTGCCCAACACAGCTCGCAAACAGGCGATTGAGGTCACCTTGTCCAATTCTTTCGGCTTCGGTGGGACAAATGCGACCCTGCTTTTCCGGCGCTTCGAAAAATGATCTGTACATAGCAGGGTCACGGGGCAAGAATCATAGGTCGCGAAGACCGGATACTAAGGAAATCAAGCAAACTGAAATGGAAGAGCTGAGAAAATTTGACAGAGAAATCTACGGGCTTGTTCGGAAAGAACTGGAACGGGAAGAATACAGCATCATTCTGATTGCTTCCGAGAACTACGTGGATAAAGCAGTACTGGAAGTTCAGGGGAGTATCCTGACGAACAAGTATGCGGAAGGGTATCCCGGAAAAAGATACTATGGCGGATGCCAGTTCCTTGATGGCATTGAACGGCTGGCGATCCAACGCGCCTGCAAACTCTTCGGCGCAGATCATGCAAACGTTCAACCGCACTCGGGATCCAGCGCGAATATGGCCGCGATGTACGCGGTACTCAAGGTCGGGGATAAGGTTCTGGGGATGAGCCTGGCTCACGGCGGTCATCTGACGCACGGTGCTCCGGCCAATTACTCAGGCAGGTTTTATAAGCCGGTCTTCTATACTGTTGCAAGAGAGAGTGAGCAGATCGATTATGACGAGGTAAGGGAGATCGCCCTGAAAGAAAGACCTCGCATGATCGTTGCCGGCGCCAGCGCCTACTCGCGGATCCTCGATTTTGAGCGGTTTAGAAAAATCGCCGACGAGGTGGGGGCCTATCTCTTTGTAGACATAGCGCATATAGCAGGTGCTGTCGCCGCGGGTCTGCACCCGAGTCCCGTGCCTCACGCACACATCGTAAGCACCACCACGCACAAGACGCTGCGCGGACCGAGGGGAGGCCTGCTCCTTTGCAAGAAGGAGTTTGCGAAGGCAGTCGATCAGGCGGTTTTTCCCGGTACCCAGGGTGGGCCGCTCATGCATGTGGTTGCAGCCAAAGCGGTTGCCCTGAAGAGCGCCACGGAGCCGGATTTCAAGGAATATCAGGAACAGATTATAAAAAATGCGCGCCACCTGGCAGGCAGCCTTGCGAAGAAAGGATACCGGATCGTGTCAGGAGGCACAGACAACCATCTTTTTCTGGTGGACCTGTCTGTCAAAGGAATAACGGGCACGGAGGCGGAAAAGGCTCTGGAGCGAAGCGGCATTATATTGAATAAGAACCTCATCCCGTTCGATTCGGGAGGGCCTAACACACCGAGCGGCATCAGGATAGGCACGCCTGCCGTTACCAGCAGGGGCATGAAAGAAAAAGAGATGGAAATCATCGGTGGTATGATCGATGAGGTGCTGCGGCAGCCCGGTGATGAGAAAGTACATCAGGCAATCCTGGAACGTGCCAAGGATTTATGCAAAGACTTTCCCGTCTATGCGTCCATGTTCTCTCTATGAAAAAGAAAGAGCGGCCTGACTGGAACTCGTACTTTATGGAGATAGCAACGATCGTCTCCAAAAGGTCTACGTGCCTGCGGCGCAATGTGGGTGCTGTGGTCGTGAAGGAAAAAAGGATCCTCTCGACCGGGTACAACGGTCCGCCGATGGGCCTGGCCCATTGTGAGGATGTTGGTTGTGTGCGGGAGCAGCAGAATGTTGTCTCGGGAGAGCGGCACGAGCTCTGCAGGGGGCTCCACGCGGAGCAGAATGCGATCATCCAGGCCGCGTATCATGGCGTGCCCATCAAGGGAGCGGACATCTACTCGACCCATCTTCCGTGTTCGATATGCGTCAAGATGATCATCAACGCGGGCCTTCAGAGGATATTCTATCTTGAAGGGTATCCTGACGATCTTGCTTCGCGCTTGATCCAAGAATCGGGTATACTAATAGAACAGTTAACAGTTGCCGGTTAACGGTTTCCGGCTAAGACGCGTTTGTGTGTTTTACGTCCGTTCTCGCGTATTCCGGTTCAGGTTCCTGCTGGTGTTTACTGCCAACTGCAAACTGCTAACTGTTAACGGGTGCTTGAATGAAATGCCCTCATTGCGATTACGTCGAAAGCAAGGTACTTGACTCCCGCACCAGTAAGGAAATGGATACGATACGGAGGCGGCGTGAGTGTCTCAAGTGCGGTAAGCGGTTTTCAACCGTAGAGACTATCGAAGAAGGGCTTCCGCTGGTGATCAAGAAGGATGGCAGGCGCGAGGTTTTTGATCGCATGAAGATACTGGGCGGCTTGAAAAAAGCTTGCGAAAAAAGGCCTGTAGCGGTCGCAAACCTGGACAGGATACTCTCCCGGATTGAATACAATCTCAGTGAACGGGGCGAAAAAGAGATCAAGAGCACTGAGATCGGACAGATGGTCATGGACGAGCTGAAAATGCTGGACGAGGTTGCGTTCGTCCGTTTTGCCTCCGTGTACCGGCAGTTCAAGGACATTACAGAATTCATGGAGGAGCTGAAGGACCTCCTTCTCAAGAAGGGAGAGAAATGACCGAAGCAGAGTACATGCGTAAAGCCTTGAACCTTGCCAAGCGAGGCCTGGGGACAACCTCGCCCAACCCCATGGTGGGCGCTGTAGTAGTAAAAGGAGGCAAGATCGTTGGTGAAGGGTACCATCACAGAGCTGGTGAGGCTCATGCTGAGATTATCGCATTGGAAAAGGCTGGCCAGCGCGCGCGGGGAGGCATGCTGGTCCTCAACCTGGAACCATGCTGCCACACGGGGAAAACGCCGCCCTGCGTGAACGCAGTCATCAAAGCAGGCTTAAAGAAAGTCGTCGTGGCAATGCAAGACCCCAATCCTCTCGTCAACGGCAAGAGTATAGAGTTGCTTCGCAAAGCGGGTATCGACGTGAAAGTGGGCTTGCTTGAACACGAGGCAAGGATACTGAACGAAGCCTTTATCACCTTTGTGGAGAAGAAACGACCTCTCTTTATAGCTAAAGGCGCGGTGAGCCTTGATGGCAAGATAGCGACGAGGATCGGCGAGTCAAAGTGGATATCCAACGAGGAATCAAGAGAGTACGCAAACCAGCTACGCTCGGTCATGGATGGGGTTATGGTGGGTATAAATACGGTGATCCTGGACAACCCGCTGCTGGTCCCAAAGGTGAGCAAGCCAAAGCGGTACCCTGTCCGCATCGTGCTCGATTCAAAGCTGCGTATACCTCCTTCATGCGAGCTCGTCAAAACCGCAGACAAGTTCAAGACACTTGTGTTTACGCTCCCGGATTCAAGGCAGGATAAGGAGAGCCGTCTCAAGTCAATGGGCGTCGAGGTGGTGCAGGTCGCTGCGGGAGACAATGGAAGGATAGCACTTTCCGCCGTGTGCAAAGAACTCTGGCAGCGACAGATTACGAGCGTGCTGGTTGAAGGGGGCGCGGAATTGCACAGCTCCTTCATCAATGAAAAGCTTACTGACAAGATAGTGATTTTCTATGCGCCGAAGCTGATCGGCGGCAAGAATGCCCCGAGTCTTATTGGAGGCAAGGGAATCGATTTCATGAAAGACGCTTGCCGGATCGATATTACTTCCGTGAGGAAGCTGAAAGAAGACATCTGCGTGGAAGGCTATGTTCACAGGGATAATTGAGGATATCGGTACTATTACCGGCCTTGAAAAGTTGAGTGGCCGGTGGGTTATTTCGGTCCGCACCAGCCTCCCGCTTTTGGAAATACACGAGGGGGACAGCGTTGCGGTCGACGGCGTCTGTCTGACAGTGACGAGTCTGACGCAGGAGACGTTCCGCGCGGACGCTTCCCTGGAAACATTGGATGTGACCACGCTCAAATCTAAATCGGTTAATGAGAAGGTGAACCTGGAGCGTGCGATGCGTGCCGATTCCAGGTTCGGGGGACACATGGTGATGGGCCACGTAGATGGTATCGGCAGGATCGACACGATCAGGAGCGCGGGCGATTCAATCGCCTATACGATCAGCGTGCCCAAAGAACTTGCAAGGTATGTGGTGCGCAAGGGCTCAATATCACTGGATGGGATAAGCTTGACAGTAAATGACCAACGTAATACTATATTTACCGTTAATATTATTCCGTACACGGCCGCACATACCACCATAGGGCTCAAAGTTCCAGGCGATACTATAAATATAGAGACCGATATTCTCGGCCGTTACGTTGAGAAATTTCTGGCGGCTGGAAAAGAAAGCGGGATAGACCTCGATTTTCTTTACACGCATGGGTACATAAAAGGCAAGTGAGCAGCACAACGATTAGACGTAAGGGGTAATGAGTATGGCTATAGCAAGTATCGAAGAGGCTCTTGAGGACATCAGGAACGGAAAGATGGTTGTCATCGTCGACGATGAGGACCGGGAAAATGAAGGCGATGTGATGGTCGCAGCTGAAAAGGCAACGCCGGAGACGATCAACTTCATGGCGCGCTACGCGTGCGGGTTGATCTGCCTTTCTCTGACAGAAGAGCGGGCGAGACATCTCAAGCTTCCGCTGATGGTGAGGGATAATACTTCACCCTACAGGACTGCATTTACTGTCTCTATAGAAGCGCGCCACGGCGTGAGCACCGGCATTTCAGCCTACGACCGAAGCACCACGATTCATACCGCCATAGACGAAAAAACAGAAGCCGAGGACCTTGCGCGTCCGGGGCACATTTTTCCGTTGATCGCAAAAAAGGGTGGCGTACTGGTGAGGGTCGGCCACACGGAAGCATCCGTTGATCTGGCACGGCTCGCAGGGTTGAAGCCTGCGGGTGTTATCTGCGAGGTGATGAATGAAGACGGGCGTATGGCCAGGCTTCCCGATCTTGAAGTTTTTGCTGAAAAACACGGGTTGAAGATCATCACGATTGCCGACCTCATCAAGTATAAGATGAGGGCAGAAAAGTTTGTCAGGAGGGTGGTGGATGCGCGCCTGCCCACGCACGATGCCGGTGAATTCAGGTTGGTTGGCTATGAAAACGAGGTGGACGGTAAGGAGCACGTGGCTCTCGTTCAAGGTGAGATCAACCCTGGTGATGTGGTGCTGGTGAGGGTCCACTCCGAGTGTCTGACGGGAGATGTCTTCCACTCCATGAGGTGCGATTGCGGCGAGCAGTTGCACACCGCCATGGCAATGATCCAGAGGGAGGGGAAGGGCGTTTTGCTTTACATGCGGCAGGAGGGACGGGGCATAGGCCTTTTGAACAAGATACGAGCCTACAGCCTGCAGGACGAGGGAAGAGATACAGTGGAGGCGAACGAAGAACTGGGATTCCAGGCGGATCTCAGAGATTACGGCGTGGGTGCCCAGATACTCAATGATTTAGGCATACGCAAAATGCGACTGATCACAAACAACCCGAGAAAGATCAAGGGGCTGGAAGGATATGGCCTTTCGGTTGTTGAACGTGTGCCTTTGGAGGTTGAACCCACAGAGGACAACATTCATTACCTGAGGACGAAGCAGGAGAAGCTCGGACATATATTCAATAACATTTGAGGTGGCGTATGATACACGAGGGGAAGCTGGAGGCCAAAGGATTTCGGTTCGCAATAGTGATGAGCAGGTTTAACAGCTTTGTCTCAGAAAGACTGCTGGAAGGTGCTCTCGACGCCCTCACGCGGCATGGCGCCGATGAAAAGATGATTGATATCTACAGGGTTCCCGGCTCATTTGAGATACCGCTGGTGGCCAAGAAAGTGGCTAAGAGGAAGGATATCGACGCCATAATCTGTCTTGGCGCGGTGATCAAGGGCGGTACGCCGCACTTCCATTACATTGCGTCAGAGGTGGCTAAAGGTGTTGCCATGGTTTCGCTTGAGAGCGAAAAACCGATTTCATTCGGCATACTGACGACCGAGACTATAGAGCAGGCGATTGAAAGGGCCGGAACCAAGGCCGGCAACAAAGGCTTTGACGCTGCGATGTCGGTAATCGAGATGGTGAATCTGTTAAAGGGGCTCGCGTCGCCCCCTCCTGCAGCGAAGCCGTAGGAGCCTCCCCCTCTCGCACGCGTTGCGTGCTAGATAGAGTTCCGCCCTGTAGCGGAAATTTGGTGAAGGGGGTGCGGAAACCTATTGCAGGAAAAGATCTAGCGGTAACAGGTTAGGGTTAAGATTGAGGTTGAGGCTAAGATACAGAGACGAGCGCAAGCAGACCGTTGAGAAGAGAGTCCTCAGCGTAGCGGACACTGGAGTCCAAAGGAATAGATTTTTTGCGCAGAAGAAAAGCACGAGAATTAGCATTGAAGATGCTCTACCAGCTGGAGTTAAGCGGCGATGACGCAGAAACCGCCCTGCGAAGATTTTGCGAGATTTTTCCGTACCAGAAAGAGATTGTAGATTACTCGCGGTTCCTGTTAGTCGGTATCACCAGAGAACGAAAAAGCCTGGACGAATACATTGAAAAGGCGTCTGAGCATTGGAAGCTCAGCCGTCTTACGTATGTGGACAAGAATATCCTCAGGATAGGCACCTACGAAATGCTCCATGCGCCCGACGTTCCTCCTAAGGTGGCCATAGACGAGGCTATTGAGCTGGGCAAAAAATTCGGCAGCGAGGATTCCAAAGACTTTGTAAACGGGATTCTTGACAGGATTTTAAAGGAGTATTACCAGAAGGGAGTCGTTCAGAACAATGAAGGCTGACAAGATTTGGCTGGATGGAAAATTTGTCAATTGGGACGAGGCCATGGTCCATGTCTGTACCCATACGATCCACTACGGATGGGGCGTCTTCGAAGGCATCCGTTGCTATAAGTGCCACGATGGTAGAAGCGCTATTTTTATGCTCGACGCTCACATGGACAGGCTGTACGATTCCTGTCATATTGCCGATCTCAAGATACCCTTTGAGAAGCAGGAACTCACAGAAGTATGCAAAGAAATCGTCAAGGTGAACGGTTTCGAAGAATGCTATATACGACCGGTGGTATTCGTGGGTGATGATCAGCTTGGCCTCTACGTCAAGGATGTGAAGGTGAGGGTGTCGATCATTGCCTGGGTATGGGGAGCCTATCTGGGTGATGAAGGGCTCAAGAAGGGCATCCGCGCCAAGGTTTCTTCTTTCACGCGTCATCACGTGAACGCCGGCATGACGAAGGCCAAGATTGCCGGCAATTATGTTAATTCAATTCTGGCCAAGCGGGAAGTGACAGCGCTCGGGTTTGATGAGGCGATCATGCTCGACACGGAGGGATACGTGTCCGAGGCGAGCGGAGAAAATATATTCATAGTCAAGAAAGGCAGGATTAAGACAACCCCCCTTACTTCGATTCTGCCGGGTATCACCAGGGGAGCGGCGATATCCCTCGCACGTTATATGGGCTTTACGATAACAGAGGAGCGGTTCACGAGGGATGAACTCTATCTTGCTGACGAATGCTTCTTTACCGGAACGGCTGCAGAAGTGACCCCGGTGCGGGAAGTAGACGGTCGTGCAATAGGCTCGGGAAAGCCCGGCCCGGTGACCGCGCAGATCCAGAAGAAATTTTTCGAGACAGCCCGTGGCGTGCATTCTGAGTACCATAAGTGGCTGACATACCTGTAAGACTTGTTCCGCGTTACGAGTTACGGGTTACGGGTTCCAAGAGACTGAAGACCGCCTATTGACGTTTTAACTCGCAACTCGTAACTCGGAACGTTATTTGATATGCCTCCTCATCTTCTCATAGACGGGTACAATTACATCGGTAGGACATCACTCGCAGGAATGTTCGGTACTGCGGGAACAGAGATTGCACGGGATCACTTCCTGGACCAGCTCGTGGAATACCGCAAAGAGAAGAGCATCAGGATCACCGTTGTATTCGATGCCTACGCGGGCGTGCATCACATGCGGTCGCGCACGAACTATAAGGGCGTGGAGGTAATTTATTCCGGCAGGGATGAAACAGCTGACGACGTTATACGGCAGGCGATGAGCTCGCGTCCGGCAGGGCTCATAGTCGTCAGCTCCGACAGGGCGCTTATCGACGAGGCAAAGAAGCACGGCGTCGTCTTCATGGTTCCGGGAAGACTTGAGGCGGCCCTCTCAGGCGAGGACGGGGATGAAACAGCGGGCACGTCGGAGAGAAAAGGCTCAGGCCGTAAGCTTCCGAAGAGAGTCAGGAAAGCCCGCCGCACCCTCGGTAAAATCTAGTGTCGCTTCGTCTTCAAGTGCCTACCTTCGTTGCCCTTCAGCCTGTTCTTGCTCGACGTACCAGAGTACGCCTCCGCAGCCCAGGCCTCGGTTCGCCTCGGTATTCATCTTGAATCCTAAGCGACACAAGTCTTTGCCCGAAGGACAGTAGGAGGATGGCGGGCACAAATCGGCCAACATCTCGCTAAGGTATACTGGTGGCAAGTGCATAAACAACTTGACAAGGCGCATCCGGATTGTTTAAACTAACATACATGAACCGGGCGTATTGTTGTACTGTATCCTATTATTTTTACTTTAGGAGCATGCACCCAGGTTCTCTGCCCTTGTCGTAAGGGACAGAAAGGCCATGGGTGCAGGAACTCATGGCCTTTTGGTTTTCAGGAAGGCCATGAGGCGCAACGGAATGCCCCATGGCTTTTTTCATGAAGGAGGGCTCTCTTTATGGTTGTCTGCCGAAAAATGATGAACCTCATCAAGGCCCAGGAGGGCTGGACGAGGAAAATGTTCGAAGCGGCAATTCAGATGAAGAAAACCTATGGGGCGGAGAATGTCTACGACTTCTCGCTCGGGAATCCCGATGTTGAACCTCCACCTGACGTGCAGAAAAAACTTCTGGACGTTGTGGCACATCCAGTTCCGGGTATGCACAGGTACATGCCGAATCCGGGTTACGAGGATGTGAGGGAGAACGTCGCAGCCTATCTCAAAGGAAGGACGGGCCTTCCCTTCACGTCCCGTCACGTGTTCATGACTGTTGGCTGCGCCGGTGGGTTGAACATCGTATTGAAGAGTATGCTCAACCCCGGAGATGAGGTGATCGTTCCTAGCCCCTTCTTCTGGGAGTTCAAGAATTACGTGGAGAATTTCGGCGGCATTCCAAAATTTGTGGAGACGAAACCTGACTTTCAGCTGGACCTGGGGAAGATAAAGACAGCAATGAACAGCAAGACAAAAGCTATCCTGATCAACAGCCCTAATAACCCGACAGGTGCCGTCTACAGCGAGGAAAGCCTGAAGGAACTGGCGGACCTTTTTTACAAGGCAAGGAAGAAGGGGAGGGAAGTCTTTATCCTCTCAGACGATGCGTACCGCAAACTGGTCTATTCTGACGGTAAACTGCCTGAGCTCTTTAAGATCTACGATCTGGTTATCTCGGTGACGTCACATTCGAAGGACCTCGCGCTTCCCGGTGAGCGCATCGGTTATGTTGCGATATCGCCTCAGGTTAAAGAGACGGAACTCCTGCTGTCCGGGCTTGTAATCGCCAACAGGATACTCGGCTTTGTCAACGCGCCGGCACTCTTTCAGCGTCTGGTCGCAGAATTTCAGAATACTTCGGTCAGCATCGCCGAGTATCAGAAGAAACGGGATTTACTCTATGAAACATTGATCGAAGCCGGGTTCGAGTGCGTCAAGCCGACAGGCGCATTTTACATGTTCCCGAAATCGCCGCTCAAAGACGAGCTGAAGTTCGTCATGATGATGCAGCAGGAAGAAAGAATTCTGGTGGTGCCCGGCCGCGGGTTCGGCAGGAGCGGCTACATAAGGATTGCGTACTGTGTTCCTCTCGAGACAATAGAGAAAGCGAGACCGGGATTCTTGAGAATGGGCAAACGGTACGCAAAGAAGAGGTGAGTATGACTATTTCTAAATCAATTACAAAGCTGATGGAAAATTCCTCGTGGATACGGGCAATGTTTGAGGAGGGTGAGAAGCTGAAGAAAATACACGGGGTGGAAAACATATTCGATTTTGCCCTGGGAAATCCTATAACCGAGCCGCCGGCAGCGCTGAAAGAAGAGCTGTGCCGCATGGTGTGTGCAGATTCAACGGGTATGCACCGTTATATGCCGAACAGCGGCTATGACGAGGTACGAGAGGAAATAGCTCGCTTCTGCACTGACAACACGGGTCTTCCCTTTACCCGTGACCACATCATCATGACTGTGGGTGCAGCCGGTGCGCTCAACGTGGTTTTTAAATCGATTCTCGACCCGGGAGACGAGGTTGTTGTGCCTAACCCGTATTTTGTAGAGTTCATGTTCTACATTGGTAATCACGGTGGTGTGATCAAATTCGCGGAGACCAAGACCGACTTTCACCTGGATATTGAGAATATCAGCAAGGCCATCACCAAGAAAACCAGGGCGGTGCTCCTTAACTCGCCCCACAATCCAACAGGAGTGGTCTATGACGAAGGAGAGCTGAAAGAACTCTGCTATCTTCTCGACGAAAGACGAAACAAGGGACAGAGAATATATCTGGTTTCTGACGAGGCTTACCGGAAGCTTCTCTACGACAATACTCCCTATCCGGACGTCTTCAACTTGTATGACGACACTATTTCCGTGACCTCGCACTCGAAAGACCTTGCGCTGCCTGGAGAGCGTATCGGGTATATAGCCATCTCTCCCAAAATTGAGAATGAACGGCCGCTCATCGGCGCCATGGTATTCGCGAACAGAATTCTCGGGTTTATCAATGCCCCTGCATTGATGCAGAGACTCGTGGGAAGATATCAAAAGAACAGCGTTGACATTGCGAGCTACCAGCTGAAGAGGGATACCCTTTACGACATACTTGTAGAATCAGGGTTTGAAGTGCAAAAGCCCCAGGGCGCCTTTTACATATTCCCGAAATCGCCAATCCCCGACGACGTGGCATTCATCAGGGAGTTGCAAAAAAATCACATTCTGGCCGTGCCAGGGATCGGGTTCGGCAGGAGCGGCTACTTCAGATGTGCGTACTGTGGCGAACTGGACCTGATACAGCGCAGTAGACCGGCGTGGAATAAAGTGGGGGCAATGTACTTTAAGAAATAGGGTGACGGGGCATGGGTCACGGAAGGGCTGAGTGACGAGAAAAACTACTCAACTTCTCAATTGCGAGGCTAGGCGAATAGCGGATCCGTATTGATGTGCTTCTCTACCAGGTCTGCCAGTACTCTTCGGTCCGGCAGGTTCCCGGGCGTGTTTCCCATGTACGGGAAGACGCCGAGAAGCGGAACGTCGAGGTAGCGAGCGAGCATTTCCGGATTGGTTTTTGCGGCAAGATCCTCCTTGCCTTCCAGGTCGTTCAATATGACGCCGCTGACGGATACGCCCGCATGAGCGAGGCAGGCACAGGTGAGCAGCGTATGGTTGATTGTGCCCAGCCCGAGCCTTCCGACGACCAGCGCACGGACATCCCACCGTTTCATAAGATCGACGTAGAAGAAATTCTTCACAATAGGAACCAGAACGCCTCCTGCACCCTCTATAAATAGAATCTCATGAGACGATTTCAGCCGCTCATATGCCCGGTCGAGCAGGTCCAGATCGACGCGTACATTCTCCAGTTCGCTCGCGGTCTCGGGAGCCAGGGGGGATTCAAAGAGGTACGGGTTTATGAGTGAAAGGTCATCGCTGCTACCCGACGCCTCTTTGAGCATGATGGCATCCGATGGAAGCAGGTCGTGGCCGCTAAGTCTCAGCCCTGCCTCAAGAGGTTTCATCACGCCCACGTCAAGTGCTTTCCTCATTGCGCAAAAAGCCGTGAGAGCGCAAGCTGCAAAGGTCTTACCAACGCCTGTATCAGTGCCGGTGACAAAGATTGGTTTCATTCAGTGAATGACGGATGCGAGAAGGATAGCCATGCCTATGCAGATTGCAGCACAAATCAACGAATGGCCGAGGTGACCTTCCTCTGAAATCTTCCTTTCAAAATCGCCCGAGAGGCTTGCCCCGATGATCTTTGTCGCTATCAGGACAATTATCAGGTAGACCGACGCATAGACGAACATTTCTACTATGTTTCCCAGCATGCGCCACATCTGCCTGTTCCTTCAACGCGAGAGGTAATAGACCAGATTGTCCAGGGCTGATGTAAAAAACACGTTACGCAGGACAACGTTTGGTGGGACCTTTATCTGCGTCGGTGCGAAATTGAGGATCCCCCTGATGTTGGCATCTGCGAGCTGCGTCGCGACCGTCTGAGCCGACGTAGGTGGCGTTGCGATGATACCCACCTCGATATTTCTCGCCTTTACTACTTCCTTAAGACTGTCAATATGCAGGACCTCGATGGGCTTGCCCATTTTCTCAGAAATGTGGCCAACGACTGTCACCGGATCCAGGTCAAAGGCCGCGACAATCTTGAAGTTTTGTTTCAGAAACCCTTTGTACATAAGCAAGGCCGAACCCAGGCTTCCGATCCCGACGATGCCGATCCTCCACTCGCGATTGGTGCCTAATATCTCCTTTATCTGATAGCGTAAATCTTTAACATTATAACCCATACCTCTGATGCCGAACTCGCCGAAATAAGCAAAATCCTTTCGGACCTGAGCGGCGTTGACGCTGCATATAGATGCTATTAAGGCGCTTGATGCGACTTTTTCGCTTTTCGTCTCAAGGTCATCCAATGCTTTGAGGTAATTGGAAAGCCTCCTGATAGTTGCTTCGGGAATTTTGGGATACTTGGCGACTTTCCCCAACTTTCTTTCGGATTTATCTTGTTCCACTTTTCACCTCTTGTTCCGCGAATCTGTTGGAAAGAGAAATTTTTAGCAAGCCAGAGGCTGTTTGCCCATTCTACACCCTAATTGGAGGCTGAGCAAGAGAAAAATTTATCAAGCTGTTCGATCGTGACTACCATCTGGTCTGTGGTGCGTCTGTGGTCCGGATATTTGCGTGACTGGCCTCTGGCGCTAGGGTGGACGTGGGGGAAAGGGAATATACGCTGGACGCCTAATCTGTGAGGTTGAGGACATCACGCATGTCGTAAATCCCTGCTGGCTGATGCATGAGCCATTTTGCGGCAAGCAGCGCGCCCCTCGCAAAATTGTCACGGGAAGCTGCTCGGTGCGTAATCTCGATACGCTCGCCGGTACCGGCGAAAAAGACGGTGTGCTCTCCGACGATGTCGCCGCCCCGCATGGCGAGGACGCCTATTTCTCCCGGTTTGCGCTCACCAACCATCCCTTCTCTTCCGGAAACCTGGTAAGCACCGGGCCGGGCCGCCTCGATGATCTGGCGGAGTTTTGCGGCTGTTCCGCTGGGGGCGTCTTTCTTCCACTTGTGATGCAGTTCGAGGATCTCTATATCGTAGTCGGCTGTCAGGGCAGATGCAGCTCGGCGTACGAGCTCAAACATCAAGTTTATGCCGATGCTCATGTTGGGGGAGATCACTGCCTTCACATTTGTTGTGCGCGAGATTTCCTCGAGTGTCGGTTGAGGCAGTCCTGTTGTGCCGATGATCACGGGCTTATTACGATTCGCTGCTATCCTGAAATGGCCGAGTGTCGAGGCAGGCTCTGTGAAGTCGATTAGCACATCGGCCAGGCTGATTATCGCGGTCGGGTCCTGTTCTATCCTGCAGGAAGCCGGCGCTCCGGGATGTACAGCATCCAGGCCTTTCCCAAGCATAGGATGATCTTGTCTTTCAAAACCTCCCACGACGTCAAACTCGGGGTCTGAGAGCGCGACTTTCAGTATGGCACTTCCCATTCTTCCGCAGACGCCGGCGATGGCCAGCTTAATCATCTAACCTCCCGGTGACAGAGTAGGCAGTGAGCAGTTAGCGGTAAGCAGTGTACTGCACATTCAAAATGAACTAGATTTGAAATAGAGTCGATGAAAAAATAACTGCCTCACTGGTCCGGTCTCCATCAACCGCTTACGACCTCTTGCTCAAATGACCTGTTCTAAGCTGCTCACTGCTTGCCGCTCACTGTCTTTTCAGTAATCCGAAGTCGCGGAGCACACTCTTCAGGTGCTCGCGGCTCTTTTCAGAAAGGGGGACAAGGGGAAGTCTTAATTCCTTCTCAATAAGCCCCATGAAATAGAGACTCTCTTTTACGGGGACTGGATTCACCTCGACGAACATAGCCTGAAAGAGCGGCATCAGTTCCATGTGAAGTTCTCGTGCCTTGTCCAAATTCTTCTCATCGAGAAAAACTGTCGAGAGCATCTTCATTTTTTCCGGGAGAATATTGGAAAGCACCGATATCACGCCGCGCGCTCCCAGAGCCATCATGGGCAGAAAGACGTTGTCGTCCCCTGACAATATCGTGAAGCGTCCTTTCGTGAGCCGATAAATATCTGAGACCTGCTGGAGAGAGCCGGACGCTTCCTTGATGGCCACGATGTTCGGAATCTCAGCGAGCCTCGCAACGAGTTCGGGCAACATGTTTACACCCGTTCTCGTCGGTATATTGTAGAGCACTATGGGGATGTCAACCTCCTCCGCGACCTTCTTGAAATGGTTGTACAGTCCTTCCTGGGTAGGGCGGTTGTAGTAGGGCGCCACGAGGAGAGCCATGTCGCTACCCAACTTCTTAGCCTTTTGCGTCAGATCGACCGTTTCATGCGTGCTGTTAGAGCCTGTTCCCGCAATAACCGGCACCTTGCCGTTAACGAACGTAACGGTGAGTTCTATAACCCTTTCGTGTTCCTCGTAAGAGAGGGTGGAGGCCTCACCCGTGGTACCGCAGGGCACGATCCCATCGACGCCTCCCCGCAGCTGAAATTCGATCATTCTTTTGAGACCTGCCTCGTCGAGAGCGCCTTCTTTAAACGGTGTAATGAGAGCAGTGTAGACACCCTTAAGATCCATTGTCTCTCCTCGTGGAAAAACTTAAATCGACTACCCGCTTTTTTCAGTTAATCGCTTCGGGCATCAGCTTTCCCGTGTATATTATTCGTGCATCTCCTTCGAGATAGACTTCGTCGCCGACGGTTACACGAAGTATTTCTCCTCCGCGCGTCAGCAGGTTCACGTTCTCTCCGGTTAGTCCTTTTGCTTTCAGCACCACAGAAGCCGCGACAGCGCCGGTGCCGCATGCAAGGGTCTCCCCCTCGACGCCCCTTTCATACGTCCTCAGCTTGACGTTCTTCCGGTCGACGACAGTAACGAAGTCAACATTGGTACCTTGGGGCGAAAACTCTTTATGGTAGCGAAGCACTCTCCCCAGTTCCTCTACCGGCGCATGCTCGATGTCGTCGGTCAGGAGGATCACGTGAGGGACGCCTGTGTTGACGCTGCTCACAAAGAGTTCCCTGTGCTCCAACGCAACGGGGTAATCCAGCTTGAGGTCTCTGGGTGTCGTCAGTTGAAGCTTAACGTGCTCATCCAGTATTTCGGCCTTCATGACACCTGCTAATGTTTCAAAGGCCATCTTCTTCCCGGCTATCCCGTTCACAAATGCGAAACGTGCTGCACAACGGCCGCCATTGCCGCACATGTCGGCTTCGGAGCCGTCCGCGTTGTAGAACCGCCATGAGAAATCGACTGTAGCTGACTTCTCTATCAGTATCAGGCCGTCGGCACCTACCGAAAGGCAACGCCGGCACACCTTTACCACAAATTGCCGCACGTCAGGAAAGGAGCGATCCACGACCTTCTCCCTGTTGTCGATCATGATAAAGTCATTGCCGCTGGCACTCATCTTGTAAAAATCAAACAGCTCCATAACCTACCTTTTCAGAAATTCCGGAATATTCTCTCCCCGGACGAGGTCGTTCAAGTTTTCTCTCTTGCGCACCACAAAGAATTCTTTCCCTCTCACAAGAACCTCCGGGACCTTCCTCCTGGAGTTGTAGTTTGATGACATGGAAAAGCCATAAGCACCTGCGCCGAACACGGCAAGGGTTGCCCCCGGTGCGAGGATGGGCATCTTCCGGTTCTTCGCGAGAAAGTCACCCGATTCGCAGATCGGACCCACCACGTCTACTTTTTCTTTCTTTCCATCGACCTGTTCGAGAGGCACAATCTCGTGATACGCGTCGTACAACGCGGGTCTCACCAAATCGTTCATGGCGCCGTCCACTATATAGAAGCTCTTCTCGGCAGTCCTTTTGACGTACAGGAGACGGGTCACAAAAATGGCGCTGTTCCCCACGACAACACGGCCCGGTTCCAGTACCAACGTCAGGCCGCTGCCACGCAGTTCCTTTGCAATGGCCGGACCATATACATCCGGGTGGGGAGGCAGTTCGTCTTTATAAGGGATACCCAGTCCTCCTCCGATATCGATGTACTTCAGCGCAATGCCTTCTTTCTTCAGTTTCGCGATCATGCCCTTCAGTGACCGCACAGCATCGATGAAGGGCGCCATCTCGGTTATCTGTGAACCTATGTGTGAGGAAATGCCCACGGCTGTGAGATACGGATCCCTCGCTATCTCCCTGTAGAGACGATACGCTTCTTCCCACAAAACCCCAAATTTGTTCTTTTTGAGGCCTGTTGTGATATAAGGGTGCGTCTTCGGATCGATTTCGGGATTGACCCTGACTGAGACTGGCACTCTCGTTCGCATCCGCCGGGCTATGGTTGCGATGCCCTTGAACTCGCCTGACGATTCCACGTTGATCATGAGAATACGCGAGCGGATGGCATGCCTGATCTCTGCTTCAGTCTTGCCCACACCGGAGAAAACTATTTTCTTTGCAGGGATGCCGGCGCGTAACGCGCGAAAGAGCTCTCCGCCTGAGACCACATCTGCGCCGCCCCCCATCTTTGCGATCATTCTCAGAAGTGCGCCGTTTGAGTTTGCTTTGCAGGAGTAGCAGGTGACGTGTGGAATTGACCCAAAAGCTCGGTCAAACACACGGAAATGGCGCTCAAAGGTCTTCTCGCTGTACACGTACACGGGTGTTCCCACTTTCCTCACGATGTCCTGCAGAGGCACATCTTCCGCGTAGAGGCGGCCCTCCTTATAGTTGAAGAAATTCATATATTTGTTCTCTCCAGTAGGGAGTAAACTACCACGGGGAAGGCATCGAAATCTAGTCCTTCAAGACAATGATTATCTCGCGTGACGGCCCGCTTTCATTCCCGACACGGTCGACCGCAGTCACGTAATAGGAAACGTAACGCTGCGACCCCGGCATTTCATCAAGGAAACGGGGCTCTGTCAGCAGTTCCTTGTTCAGTTTTTCGGACTTGCCCGCGCTGATACGGTAGATATTATACCCGGCAAGATCAGCCTCCGTATTCTTCTCCCACGTCAGCTCCACGGTGCCATCTTTTTTTGCGCCCGCCAGATTTTGAGGCGATGCCGGAGGAGTTCTATCCTGAGGGGTTGCTTCTGCTTTTGCCCCTTCTCCCTCCCATCGTGTTGCCCCTTCTACTCTCACACTTCTAACTTCGTACGTGTAACGTTTGCCGTTCTGCAGCCCGTGGTCAGTGAAGGAAGAGCCTGTGACCAGCGTCTGGTTTACCGGTTCGAGGGGATACATGCCATCATCGAAGCGATACACGTTGTAAGAAACTCCTTTTTCCCTGTTCCACGACAAATCCACACTTCCGTCCCCTGCTGCGGCCTTGACCTCCTTTGGCGGATTCGGCGTATGCTGCCATTTTATCGTGTACGTGCTGGAGGCGGCGCCTGGAACATCCCCTTCAGTAAAAGGAACTACCCGATACGTGTAATCAAGGCCCGGCGTCAGGTCGTTATCGTACGTGTAGAGGCGTCCCTTGTAAATGGTATAGCCCTCCTTATCCGTTAAGCGGATCTCCTTCCACGCCTCGAGACTCCCTCCGCAACCGGTGCAGCTCTTGAGTATCCGGAAGCCGACCCAGGCTTGAGTGCCGACGCTGACAACAGCAGGC
>DATKNH010000061.1 GCA_035541455.1 Syntrophorhabdales bacterium | reverse complement strand
GAACCCTTACGATTTTGGGGCAGGAGGAAAAGGGCTTGAACTCTTCAGGATGAAGCTTTATGCGAGACGCTTCGGTTTTGAAATTTCGATGAAGAGCAAGCGCTGTTGCTACATACCTACCGAACAGGGCCTCTGCCCCGGAGACATTTCCCTGTGCAGTCACTGCAAGGCTGTGAGTGATTGCGCGGATTCAGGAGGCAGCACCTTCTCCGTCTCCTTCCCCGCAGAGAGACGCGACACCGCCACTACATAATAACAAGCAACGCTCTTCCCATTTGGAGACTAGTTCTTGAGCACTGTTCCTGGAGTGAGCATCGCGGTAGCTCTGGGGACCCGTTTTACATTGCAGTACTTATGCGTATTCGTCTTCAAGATGGAGACCGTTGCCACCCCCGCGGACCCGAAGTTTGGCAGCTCGCGGGTGCCCGGCCAAGGCAGTTGGGTCCACTCAGGCGTACGGGCGGTACATCGAGCAAGAACAGGCCGAAGGGCAACGAAGGTATACGCTTGAAGACGAATACGCATCATACAGGGAAGGGATACTTCCCCGTCATACACGCATCGCAGAAATCCGTACCGGTCAGTTCTCTCAGTTCTTCTGTTTTCAGATACCTGAACGTATCCACGCGAAGCAAGTTTTTCAGATCCTCGTCTGTTCGGTTCGTGGCCACCAGTTCTCCGGGTCTGGCCAGCGCCATGCCCATGAGGCACGGGAAACGAGGGGGTTGTGCGGTGACGCGGTAATGAATCCTCTTCGCCCCTGCCTCGCGCAATTTGGGAATCAACACCATGGCAGTCGATCCTCTGACGAGGATAGTGTCTATCAACAGGATCTCTTTACCTCTGATCATCTCTCTGTTGATCTGGAATTTCTTCTCAGCCTTTTCAATTCTGTCCTTCTCTTTTGAGACGATGAAAATCCTGCCGATCTCTCCAATGGTATTGATTGCCTGTCTGTAAGGCGTGCCTGTAGCAGCGTGAAACCCCAACGCTCCCGGTATGGCGGCCCTGGGAATAGGAACTATAAGGTCAGCTCTCTCTGTTTCGCCGGCTGCCAATCGTATGCCGGCCTTTTCCCGAAATTCGTAGATATTTATGGAAAAAACCTGGCTGGCCGGCGAAGCAAAATCGAGGCATTCCAGCATGCAGGGCCGAGGATGAGGGGGAGCAAATGAGATTGCTCTGGCTTGTTCTCCGTCCATCACCACGATCTGCCCCGGCTCCACATCTCCAATCCACTCGAAGCGGTCATGAAACGCGCACGTTTCAGAAGCAACTGCCCACTCATAGTCACCTTCCTCACCACGCCTTGCGACCGAAAGTGGCCGGAACCCGAAGGGATCTCTTGCGGCAATCAGTTGTCCCTTGTGGAGCAGAATCAGACTGAAAGCTGCTTCACGTCCCAGAGAGGCCAGCGTCTTCTTCGTCTTTTCAAGCAGCGTCGGGCCTTCGGCGCGGGCGACCATCTGAAGGATAACTTCAGTATCGGTCTCTGTTTGAAAAAGACCACCGATCTCTTCCATCAGTTGCTTGTACCTGGGAATGTGGCCATTATGTACGACCGCCACTTTTTCCTTTCTTGAACTGCCGACTATGGGCTGCGAATTCCGCTCGGTTGCTTCACCTGCCGTAGGGTAACGCACCTGACCGATGGCGACAGATCCTGCGTGCAAACGGCTGAATGGGAAGCCCTGGAAAATTGATCCGACTTTCCTCACTTCAGAAAAAGAGCCGTCCTTCAGCCCTGAAACGATGCCCCAACTCTGCTGTCCTCTATGAGATAGGTTCTCCAAGCCGGTGCGTACTTCAATGAACGCGTTACTTTTGCCTATAAACCCGAAAATACCGCTCATTCTATTTGCCTCCAATACTGATTATCTTCAGGTCAACATACTGGGATTTAGGTTTCTCCTCCCCTAGTACTTCTTTGTAAGGATTTCTTCTCCAAATTTCAAGCAATCCTTTCTCTGAAGGCGGTCGTAATCTTCGAAAGGGTGGTTCTGGCGCTTGGCAACTTCTTCCTCTATCTTGTAATCGGGGGGATTGAGCAGCCTCTTGGTCAGCCTTCCCTGGAAAACCTTTGTCAAAGCCGGTTTTGTCCCGCACGCTTTTGCGAGTGCATCCACGTACTCTGAAGCTCTCGGCGTGTCACCCCCTCCGCAGACAATGAAGAGTGCCTTGATCCGGCCGGACAACAGGGCAGCATTCCGGGCAAGATAGGCCTCGAGGTGCTGATCTATCTTGCCGCTGTAGATACCCGTACCCACCACTAGTGCGTCAAACGAGGAAAGGTCGGGATTCTCACGGGCGTCGAATACATCCGCAGCACCTCCCATCCCTTCTGATATCCAGATGGAGGCATCCCTCGTGCTTCCGTAACGCGAGCCGAAAAGGATGGCCCATCTCTGTCTGCCCTGGTTCGGGAATAACTTCATGGCATAGGTTTCAGGCCGACCGATAAGCGTCAATCCTGCTCCTGCAAGCAGCGTCTTCAGGAATGCTCTGCGATGCATGGTACCCTCCTTTGTGTGCTCCGTTACGTCAATCGGAGAATAAGCCTGGCGAGAGGCGCGAGAGAAGGAAATGCCGACAGGTTATCGAGAATTGCTCTTATGACCGTTTCATTCTTTTTGCCCCTCAATAGCTGAATCCTCAAGGTATCGATGTCGGCAATCAGGTCTGCTCTGGTGGCGGAGTCCATGCCGCCTTCGGTCCTGACTGTGGTTGCCATTTCGGCGACAACCGTGTCCAGCACATTGTCCGGCGCATCAGGGACAGGAGGCTGCATATTGCGCGGCCCGGGAGGGCTCACGGATTCAAGAACTGTCTGTTGGATTAGAGATGCTGCGTCAGTCTGGGACACTATGCCTACCGATGCCGGGTCCTTGCGGTAGCGTTCAATAATTCCGGTCTCCCCGCCTTTTTCCACGAATACCGAGCCATCCATCGTGATTCCTGCGCTGACGCCTCCCCAGTTGTCTGTGGAAGCAAGATAGATCAACCCCTTTTCTTCCAGGATATCCAGGGCCTTGCGGAGTTCTGACATGTCAGTAATTCCCATCCTCGGAACAAACTCATTCATGGTGAAAAGGAAATAAGGATGGGGTGCGGCTTCCGCCATGTCGTAGAGAGAGACGAGAAAGAGTTCTGCCAGTTCTTGCGTGGTCATTCTGCATAGCTCCTTGCGATTGGCTTGGGAAAATGCGTACGTCCAACAAAACATTTTACTGTAACGTGCCAGAAAGTCAACAGCGGGGTGTTTCTGTGCCGGCTCCCTGGTGTGATACCTCTTTCTTGCGGCTGGATATTCGACGTATGTTCATATAGAGTATGAGGCCATGCAGCACCTCTGGATACTGTTCGGTCTCCTGTCAGCTTTCTCTCTTGCGACCAATAATGCCCTCTTAAAAAAGATGTTCCTCAAATACAACGAGTACCTTGTCACCTGGCTCGCCTATTTCATCGCAACAATCATGCTGCTTGCCATGCTACCTCTCATCTCCATTCCTCACGTCGGTGACGAATTCTGGAAGCTTCTCTCTGTTGCCCTGCCCTTGGAAGTCATAGCGATCGTTCTGTACATCAAGGCCCTGAAAAGCTCGCCCTTGAGTCTCACGTTGCCTTTTCTCTCACTCACTCCGGTTTTTCTCATCGGAGTCTCCTATGTGCTCATCGGGGAGAAGATTTCAGGGCTGGGAGTGCTCGGTGTACTATGCATAACCATCGGCGGGTACGCGCTCCACATGAAGGAATTCAAAAAAGGCATCTTGCAACCTCTTGCCGCAATTTTCAGAGAGCGGGGCTCAGTCTACATGATACTCGTGGCCTTCATCTACAGCGTCACAGCCTCACTCAGCAAGAAGGCAATAATGGACTCCTCACCCATTTTCTTTGCCATTGTCTACTGGACGGGTTTTTTTATCCTTCTGACACCGGTCGCTCTCTACTGCGCAAGAACCGAGTGGAGAGGGGTCAAGAGCGCGGAGGTTTTCAGGGCTGCTCTGTTTCCGGGCATATGGGAGTTTGTCGGTACAATCTCTTATGTGGTCGGCCTCAGCCTCACGAAGGTGGCGTACATCATATCGGCCAGGAGACTTGCTGTACTGATCGGTGTAATGTATGGATTCGTTCTATTCATGGAATCGGGGATAAGGGAACGGTTCATTGGTGCCAGCCTGATGGTTGCGGGCTTTATCATGCTTGTCTTCGCAATGTAGAGGGATGCCTGAGAGCGGAATCCTGTCCACCCGGCTTAGTCAGTCTTGCGATTCTTCTGCCTCTTCCGGATAACAGATGTCTATTCCTTCGGGTACAGCGCACTGCATACCTTCCTCGATGATCTGCTCCCTTGTCAGCCTTTCCTTTCTTCCGACAGCGCTTTTTATCTTGGCCCTTATCTGGCTCCCCTGCGGTGCCATGAGCATCGCAATGCCCAACCCCAACAGTCCTCCGGCAAAGAATGAAAGCACTGTTAAAACATTCGCACAGTGTTCTCTAGACATGTGATCTTCTTCTCCTTGTGTCCAATTTCCCGTCAACTGATATTATTATAATCCGGACACCTGTACCGTTCAACTTAGGTTGTTGAGTTTCTACAGCCTCGGGGTGGCGTGGTTGCAGTGGAGTGGACTTAGGGATTAACATTGAGTTTATCACGCCCCGCTGTCAATCGTTGGCTGCTGCATGGAACACAGACTCGAACGTGATCAGATAATTGTAGGGACCGACTTCCGTTACCTCGTTTCGCGCGAAGCCATGAGGGGCAACGATCTGCTCCACCTGATCAGGCGAAAGCTTAACGGAAATGGGTGGGCCCGGATGGCCGTCGAATTTCTTGAATTCGAGAATCGCCAGCCTGCCGTGAGGCTTCAAAATCCTGTGCGCCTCTTCAAGCATGCTCTCAGCACAACCTTCCTGGACCAGGTCGTGAAACACCACGGCGGCAAAACAGACATCGATACTGGCACCGTCAACTGGCAATGTGCTGCATATGTCAGCAGCGACCACTCTCAGTTGCGGCAGGTCTCTGAACTCGGCTTCTGTGGCAAGGACAACGAGTCCGTCTTCCCAGAGGTCTATCGCGTAAGCGATGCCTTTTTCCCCGATGCGTAAGGCCGCCTCGATCGCGTACTCTCCCCGGCCGCACCCGAGGTCAACGAAGGTGCTCCCTTTTGCGAGACAGAGCCGCTCGAACAAGATTTGCACATGGATCAAGTCGAAGCTGCTCATGCCGGCACCCGGCAGCTGTTTTTCCATTCTCAATTCCTCAACCCTGCAGACTACCACAGAATCCACCTCCCCGTCAGTAGACCTCTCTTCACTGCTTGTTTCGTGCAGCCGTTCAGACGGAGGTCTGCAGAAGCCGGCTTGACAAAGAGATGGCATGTGCTATCTTTTCCTGATGCGCATCTTCAGAGTGGCAGGCAATGATATTACTGATCCCAGGGATTGTTCCGTATACCTTCTAGATGTCGGAGAACTGGTGATGATAGATACCGGTTTTGGCGAGAGCATCGACCTCATAGGACGCAACATAGAAGAACAGGGCCTTGATCCGAAGGACGTATCAACGGTCATTCTGACGCACTGCCATATTGACCATATCGGCGGAGCCGACCGGTTTCGCCAGCGTTTTGGATCGCGCCTTGCGATGCACAGGTTGGATGCGGCTATTGTGGCACGGGGAGACAACAGGCTTACCGCGGCCTTCTGCTTTCAAAAAGTGTTTTTACCCTTCCCGATTGATATTATTCTCGAGGGAGAAGAGGAGCGTCTCGCCTGCGGCGAGCAGGAGTTGTTCTGTCTCCATACGCCGGGTCATACCCCGGGGTCGATCTCTGTCTATGCTGACGCAGGCGGGAAGAGAGTATTATTTGCGCAGGATCTGGGAGCGCCCCTGCTCAAAGAGTTTGACTGCGATCCTGTGGCGTGGAAACGTTCGGCAGAAAAACTTCTCAACCTCAATGCAGATATACTCTGTGACGGTCACACAGGCGTGTATCAGCCGCGCCGAATGGCAACGAAGTACATTAGAACCTGCATGGCATCAAATCTTGGCACACAGCACGATCACTCACGTTAGTCAAATAGCTTTCACAAAAGATTCGATTATGTATTTTATAAGTTATTAATGGTTCTGAAAAGAATCTAATAAAAACCATAGTGGTACCTAAAAATATCAAATAATATCATTAAACCTATTTTTGTATTACATCTGTCGGCGTAGTAGAGCTGTGGTCTGCATCCGGGTTTCTGCCGGATGGTGTGTGGTTAGCAGCATAGTAACATCCGAAGGAAGCAAGAATGGTGGCGCAGCCTACTATTACGGCGAGGGATTTTCCGTGCCAAAGCCCGGTGAACCACGTCCTGAGTTTGTAGGCAACAATATTTGCTTTGCCGCCGTAAAGCTCCAAATCCCTCAGAAACAGCTTTGAATCCTCGGGGGCGACCGGATATGCAGAGCCGTTTCCCTCTTCGTAACCAAGGACCCTCGACGTATTCAAGGCTGTCTGATAGATCCAGACTGATCCACCCAATCCGAGCACCAAACTAATTACACTCACAACATTGAGAAGTATACGTCGGTCCACGATAGAACTCCCGTTCGGAAGTATAACGATCACGGGGCCATGGGTCAAGTTGTTGTCGGGTCATGGGGCATGGGTAATGGGTCATGAAGAACAAAGCAACAGAAGCCGAGAAAAAAGCCTGCTGGTTTACCGGTCCTAGCTGCTCGTATATTGCTTCTGAGACTTACCCTTGACCCATGTCCCCTGACCCGTGACCCTGCTTTTCACGAGTCCTCTTCCAGTATGTTCCGCTTCTTCTGTATGAATGGAATGACAGAGGAGACGAGCAGAAAGAGACAAAGAAATAGACAGACTGCCGATATAGGATGTGTCAGGAAAACAGCCGGATCCCCGTCCGAAAGAATGAGTGCCTGGCGCAGGTTCTGCTCCAGCAGTGGCCCCAGCACGAAGGCGAGCACGAGAGGGGCAGGTTCATAATTTATCTTTCTGAATCCGTACCCAATAATCCCGAACAGAATCATAACGTAGATATCGAAGACGTTCCCGCTTATACAATATGCACCTATGAGGCAAAAGAGGAGGATCAGAGGAAAGAGTATCCTGTACGGGATCTTGAGCACACGCACCCATATGCCTATCAGCGGCAAGTTGAGTATGAGCAGGAGCACATTACCCACGTACATGCTGGCCACTGTGCCCCAGAAGATTTCAGGACGTTCGGTGATCATGAGTGGTCCCGGACGAAGACCGTGTATCATGAGTGCGCCAAGCAGCAATGCCATGACAACGTTTGGTGGAATGCCCAGCGAGAAGAGCGGTATGAATGCCCCGCTGGTGGCGGCATTGTTTGCCGCTTCAGGTCCAGCTACCCCTTCTATGGCTCCCTTGCCGAATCTTTCCGGTTGCCGCGCGAACTTCTTTTCCATTGCGTACGACACAAAGGAAGAGATCACCGCGCCACCGCCGGGGAGGATTCCCAGCAGGAAACCCACAATCGACCCGCGGCCTATGGGCTTCAAAGACCGTCGCCAGTCATCCCTGTTCGGCAACAGGTGTCTGATCTTTGTTGAAAGAACACTTCTTTTCTGGGTTGTCTCGAGATTCACCAGTACTTCGGCGATTCCGAAGAGTCCCATGACCACGGGCACGAGACCGAGGCCGTCCTGCAGCCCAATCAGCCCGAGCGTGAAACGGGCCCTGCCCGTGACGATGTCCTGACCGATGAGACTCAGGAATAGCCCGGCACCGGCCATGAGCAGTCCTCTCAGAATGGAACCGTGCGTGAGATACATGAGCAGCGAGAGGCCGAGGCACATGAGCGAAAAATATTCTGCGGGTCCGAACTTTACCGCAAATCTTGCCAGGGGGGCGGCCATCAACATGAGCCCTATAAGGCCTATGGTTCCCGCAATGAAAGAGCCAAAGGCTGCAATCCCGAGGGCAGGTCCGGCGCGGCCTTGGCGGGCCATCTGGTAGCCGTCTATACAGGTGATCACGGAAGCAGCCTCACCTGGAATATTCACAAGGATGGAGGTGGTTGATCCTCCGTACATGGCTCCGTAGTAGATTCCCGCCAGCATAATGATGGCGGCAACCGGTGAAATACCGAACGTTGCAGGTAACAGGACAGACATAGCGCCCACAGGTCCTATTCCTGGAAGAACACCGATAAGGGTCCCGATGAATACTCCTATGAA
>DATKNH010000060.1 GCA_035541455.1 Syntrophorhabdales bacterium | reverse complement strand
CGCTGCTTCAATCAGTCTTTGGGCTTTTTCATTTACACTCAAAGGAACGAGGAGTAATTGCTGGATCTCATCGTCTTCCAGCATATCCGTGAGGCCGTCGGAGCAAAGAAGAAAGACATCGCCAGTCTGAACAGCACCCTTAATAACATCCACTGCTAACGACTCATTTACGCCGACTGCCCTCACAATGACATTCTTAAGCGGGTGAGATTCGGCTTCGGCAGGGGTGATAACCCCCTGGTCTATCTGTTCCTGTATGAGAGAATGATCCCGGGTAATCTGCTTTAAGTTTCCCTGCCTCAGAAGGTACGTGCGGCTATCACCGACGTGACCAACGACATAGTTCCCGCTATGGTACGCCAGCAGTTCTGCCGTGCAGCCCATCCCCCTGTGCTCGCTATGTTTCTTAGCGGTGGCGAGTATTCGGTTGTTTGCTTCCAGAAAAACCTTCGTGACCGATACAGAAAGGGCATCATCCGACCGTATGTCAACCTTTAAAAAGACTTCGCGTGCGGTGTCTGCAAATATTCGACTTGCAACCTCCCCTGACGCAGCTCCACCCATACCATCGGCCACCACCGCGAGCCCCAGTGCCGGTTCAACAATAAGAGAATCCTCGTTGTTGGGTCGTCTAAGCCCGGCATCCGATTTGCCCGCATACGTCACGTCGAACATGATTAATCTTACCTGATTAATGCAGAATAGGAAACAGCTCTTTTATCGTGTATGGAAATGACGATCCGCTTGACTCGACAAAAAGCAGTGAGGCATAATGTTACGAAGAGTAATGAGACGTCCCCCTGAGATCATAGTCCAGTTGATTCATATCCACGGTCCTCTTAAGGGTGAAATCAAGGAGTTCTCAAAGGAGACTATCTCTATAGGTCGCCATCCCTCGTCAGATCTCAGACTTCCCGCTGAGCTAACGGTCATTTCCAGAAACCACGCGGAGATCAACCGGGAAGGCAATCAGTTCAGACTAATTGATCGGAGCACCAACGGTACGTTTGTTAACGGTAAAAAAATTACCGACGTGCTCCTGCGAGATGGGGACGTACTGGAATTTGCGGATGGAGGACCGAAGGTGAGCTTCCTCACGCAAATGAAGGAAGCGCCTATGGAGCCAGAGGCAGCGGTGACAGCCCCGATTGACGAGGGTAAACCTTCACCTGCTCCCGCTCCGGCCCGGCCGCCGGAAGTGATAGCACCGCAACCTGCGGTTGCTCCGCTTGTGATCCAGTATGGGCCAACTATTCGCTCTTACAAGGAACTTCCCGTCACGATCGGCAAGAGTGCAAAATGCCACTTCGTGCTCGATCACCCCGGGATCTACGATCAGCATGCTCAGGTCTTTTTCAGCCAGGGACAGTATTGGATAAAGGATCTGACAGGGCAGAATATGATCAGGCTGAATCATCAGCCAATACCCATGCAAACTGTGATTACGCTTTATGATAATGTCGCCTTGAGTCCGCAGGGTCCTGTCTTTCGTTTCCTGGGAGACGGGCGTATGGCTGAAGTTACGGAGACGGCCGAAGAGCAGCGTCCCGGAACGCAGGAGGGAGAAGAGAGCCAGGTACGACCGGTGAGGAACGAGAAACCTGAGAAGGGTGTGCTGTCAAAGATAAAGAAGAAGCTATTTTGAGCCTACGTACACCAGGAGACTTCGTGCCTTTTCGATATCTCTCCTTGCCCTGGAATGACCAGGATCGAGCCGCAGCGTTTCTTCCCATTCTCTAATCGCTCCCTGCAGATCCTCCGCGAGAAAGTAGTTCACCCCTTTTCTATAGTGCTCATCCGCCCGTGCTTTGTCTCTTGCTGTTGGCGAAGAAACGCTCTTGGGCTTGGCCTGCTTTGCCATCTGCTTGTGCTCGCGCTTCGGCTCAGGTTCCAGGTTGGGGAGCTTTACCAAAATCCCTGGCTTTAGTTGATCGTTGGCTGCCGCGTTGCTGAAATAAGCTACCAGGAACTCTTTGGCAGAGTCACCATACACCTTTTTTGCGATGCCGCTCGGGGTATCGCCTTGTCTGGTTTCGTACAACAGGTAATCAGCCTCTGCTGTTTTTGTTTTCAGGTAGTCAAGCGCCGCCTTATGTTGGGGGTCATATGCGAGTACTAGAAGAAATTCTCTGCGGGCTGAAGGTAGCGAGCCCTCGTTCAGATAGCTTAACCCTTTCTGAAAATGCCTGTCTGCCTCAGTCCGTATGAGCTTCTGGATATGCTCTATTTTGTGCAAGGCTTCAGGATCATCAGGCAGAAAACTCTGCACAATCTTCCAGGAGAACAATGCCTGCTGCACTTCCCCCTGCTTTTCCTGTGCGAGGGCGCGTGAACGGTACGTGTCGGGAAATATCCTGAAAGGGTCCTTCTCCACGTCTCGCTCGGCAGGCTTTTCCACGAGAATGACAGGGGCAGGGGGCGTTGCACAGCCGACCAGCGCATACAAGGCAAGGATTGCGATCGCGTTCTTTCCTTTCATTTGATTGCCCTGTCATCGAGCGTCTTGAGGTTGTTCTCGAAGTCTTTCATGCTGAAGGTGCCGTAAATCATAGAACGATTGGCTCGATAGGGATTCACGAAGAATGGATTGCCGCCTCTCTCCACGGTGAATGCGCCCCTATAGCCAAGCTTCATAAGAAGAGTGATCACGAGATGATTCGTTTCTCCGTAGGGATAAGCCAGGTACTTCACATCTGAGTTGAGCCGCTGCTTTATGACTTTAGTTGATTCGATCAGATCCTTCTTAATTGACTCAAAGTAATCTTTGAAGGATTCGCCTCCTATCCTCCTGTCGAGGTATCGATGTGTCTTTGTGTGGCACTGTATGCTGATACCACTATCTGACATCTCCTTCAGGATGTTCCAGTCGAGGGTTCTGCTGCCGTTGATGATGAAATCGGTATAGATAAAAAAAGTGGCAGGATAGCCATACTTTTTCAAAATGGGAAAAGCTAAATCGTACACCGAGCGCCAGCCGTCGTCGATGGTTATAAGCACCGATTTCTCCGGGATCTGGTTCTTGAATTCTAGAAAGTCGAAGAACTGATCCATCGTGATGACGCGATACCCGTTTCGTTTCAGAAAACGCATCTGATCATCAAACGCCTTTTCACTGACAGTTGTAAGATCGACCTTGTCTCTTGAAAACTTGTGATAGGAAAGTACTGAAACGGTTTGATACCCTTCGGGCGTTACTCCTCCTTTTCCGAGAGGAACCAATGGGATGACAATGGGCTGTCCCGGCTTCACAGAGGTAACACCATTAAACTCAGAGATGATCCAGTCCTTCGAGGAATCGCCCAGGTATCTTGCTGCAAGTGAAGAGAGTGAATCTTTCGGCTGAACTATTACAGCCGCGAATTCATGGAATACCCTGGAAGTGTCTGCCTGGATGGGAATCGCAGGTTCTGCGGTCGGCTGCTGTTGCGGCTGCGGAAGCTGGTGAGTCAGAGCGCATCCTGCAATAAGCAGTGCAGCGGCTAGTATGCGCAATGAAGCAATCATGAACGTTTGAAGGTGGAAGGGCTGCGACCTAGTGGGAAATTACCAAGTTATAGTCTTTCCTATCGATCAATTTGATGAGGCGGAAATTTTCCCAGGGCTCTGTTCTCTGGGCCATTTCTCTGGGTGCTATGGGCTCAACGGATACCTTCTGTTCCACCGACTCGTAAACATCCCGGCTCATGATGATCTCTCCGGGGCCCGCCATTACGTTGAGTGAATACGCGACCTTAAAGCTTTCACCGATAAAGGTGAGAGTCTTTTTTTCTTCGGGGCCGATATTTCCGGAGAGTACCACCCCCGAGCTTATCCCGATCCCAACTTTTGAGAGAAGAGGGTTGCCATTACCGGCTGCCTGCTGCAGAGCCTCCTGCACCGCAACGGCTGCGCTGACCGCCCTTTCGCTATGATCAAGCCAGACGGGCGTATTCCCAAAAACAGCGATCACCGCATCGCCTATGAATTTATCTATGTAGCCGCCGAAGTCTATGATCGGGCCGGTTGCGATCGAGAGGTACTGGTTCAGATCATTAAGAACCTCTTGGGGATCTCTTGTTTCAGTGTAGGCCTTGAACCCTTTAATGCCGGCAAAAAGGACCGTTACCTGGGTCCTTTTTATCCCTTCAGTATATTGGTTTAAGAGTTCGATCTCTTCCCCCTCAGTACTGTCTATGAGACTGAGTGGCGTCGTCTTTTCCACGGTCTCGTTTGTGGGCGGCTCGCTTTCCGCAGGTTGTGGCGTTTGCTCTTCCCTTGTCAACTCCCTCTTCAACGGGATCCACAGAAAGAAA
>DATKNH010000059.1 GCA_035541455.1 Syntrophorhabdales bacterium | reverse complement strand
TGCAGCCACATCACATGCACAGCGTCGAACTCTTTTGGTTTGAACTTTTTCAGATACTCATTCGTCATCCCCGTTGCGGCAACGGCGCTCTTGTACCCGAGAGGCAAACCTACCACCTCTGTAAGAGGAAATCTGCCCTGCGTGTATGATATAGAAGCATAGCCGATGTCCGCAATGCCCTTATTGACCGCATCGTAGATCTGCGGCCCAGGCGCCAGGGTATTGGCGTGGAACATGGTGACCTTTACCCTGCCGTTCGTCCTCTTCTCGACCTCTTTGCACCAGTTTTCCAGGCTGATGGAAACCCAGTGGAGGGGCGTCACGAACGTTGCGAACTTCAGCGTGATCACCTTCTGCTGAGCGGCTGCCTGTGACGGAGCGAAGAGCATCATAATGAAAGCAACCATAGACAATGAGAGAAGCATACCTTTTTTCATCTGTTACCTCCTGTAGTATAGGTTGGTGATGTCAAACTCGTACTGCCCTCAACCAACTCGTTCACTCGTCTATGTCAATTGTCATTCCTTCTCCCCTCGTCACTTCATGGCTATCGATGGCAGATAGAGGACAAGCTGCGGAAAAAGAAACATCAATACCATGCAGAGAATGAGAGATATGAGAAAGGGATAGACCCCGGCATACACCACGCTCATAGGAGTCTTGGTGATATTCTTTACCACAAAGACGCAGATGGCAACAGGTGGTATAACGGAACCGATGCAGACCGTAACCGCGATCATGATAGCCGACCAGAGCGGGTCATACCCGAGCTTTATTGTTGCAGGAAAGAAGATGGGAGTGGAGAGGATCATGAAAGCGAGGTCATCGATGAAGGAGCCTCCTATCAGGTAGACAAGCAAAATAGAAAGCATGATGAGGGAGCGGGGCATGGGTAGGCTGACGATCCAGTCCGCCGCAACCTGCGGGATATTTGTGACAGCTATGAAATGGCCGAGCACGGTTGAGGCGGCCACAAGCATAAGAACCATGCATGCGCTGCGCAACGCTTCCTCGAGAGATTTGACGAAGCCCTTGAACCCGATGTCTTTCTTCACCAGACAGAGAACGATCACGGCAAAGGCGCCGATGCTCCCGGCCTCCGTGGGACTGAAGAAGCCGTAAATGAAACCGCCGATGATGACCAGGAAGATTACGATCGGCCAGACCACTTCGGAGCCGGCTGACATGCGTTCTTTCCATGTGAATCTGTCGCTCCTGGGACCGATTTGCGGATTGATCTTGCACCAGCCTACGATGACCACTGCGAAGAAGAAAGCTATGATGAGTCCCGGTATGATACCGGCCATGAAAAGTTTGCCGATGGACAGCTGTGTAATGATGCCTACAACGATGAGGGTGACACTCGGAGGCAGGAGCACACCCAGGGTCCCTACCGTTGCCACGATTCCCGCAGAGAGTTTTCTGCTGTACTTGTACCTGTCCATCTCAGGAATGGCCACGCTGGCAAAGGTGGCAACGGTCGCCACTACAGAGCCGCATATTGCTTTAAAAACGGTGGTGCCCACTACCGTGGCTATAGCCAGGCCTCCGGGTATATGGCCGACGAATCTGTGCCCTGCTTCGTAGAGTCGTCTCGCCACTCCGGCATTAAAGGCCACCTGGCCCATGAGAATGAAGAGCGGGACCACGGTGAAACCATACGAGGCGAGGGAATCAAAAAAATCATTGGCCAGAAGATTCATGGCAGAGGACGGTGAGACCACGATGCTGAAACCAGCCACCCCTACGAGTGCCATGGCAAAGGCGAGTTCTATCCCGGTGAGAAAAAACCCGAGGAGAAAGACAAGAGCGATGATGCCGACGGTTATCTCACTCATTGCCGCCCTCTTTGCCGGCTCCGGCATATATCTGTAGTAGCAGCACTATGGCTTCGACGATGCTGCAAAACGCGAGGGCATAGGCAACCGGGTACAAGGGAATGTGGAGGGTTAAGGTGACTTCCTGAGCGCTGTAAAGCTCGCCCGCTTTACGGAACATGTTGATGGCCAGCAGAAGAAAAAGCACGAACCCGAGGAACTTGGTGACGGCGAGAAAGGCCTTCCGCACTGCGGCAGAGCGCCCGGTCACGACAAAATCAACATATACGTGCGCATCGTCAAGGGACGTTTTCGGTATGGCGAAGCCAATGACAAGGGCGCCGGCGAGGGAGACCATCTCGTAGGTTCCCAGGATGGGTTTCCAGAAAATGCGCAAGATCACATCGGAGACGACAAGAAGCATCATGAATACGAGCACGATGCCGCCCGCGTAATTCATGAACCTGCTCAAGCTCGACGTCACCGACCTGAAGGGACTCATCAGGCTCCTTTGTGGTCATGCGCAGACTTGCAAAAGTATAGATGTTTAGTACGTCCCTGCAGAAGAGTCAAGAGAAAAACGTGGCGGTGAAAAAGGTAACGGGCACGACTTATCCGGATCGTTTGCTTTTATTAACGATAAGAACCGTGGCAATGGGTACTATCAGCCCGATCACCGTAGCGGTAATCATCAGGTGACCCAATTCTGCGTACTGGCCCCGCCCCACAACAAAGATCTGGTTGAGGTAGTTGGTGCCGAGGCTTGACGCAGATAAGGCAAGGTTGGTGAAGGCTGCCATAACCGCAAAATAGGTTGCCTTCTGTTCGTTGGGTGCTTCCCGGGCGATCCACGCGAGCATGGGGACCATAGCGACCTGGCCAAGCGGTGAATCCGCCATGGTGTCGATGATGGCGATGGTTCGCGCGCCAAAGCCGAATACCCGTTCAGTCCACTCGTTGAGGCCGTAGAACATGCCTATGAAGGGCAGGATCATCACGGTGCTGTAAACGGAAAGGAAGACCACGAGGTAGGGGATAGGCCGCCGGCTCATCCAGCCGCGAAGGGCGAACATGCCGATGATGGCCAGTATGGATGAAACCTGGCGCAGGGTACCGAAAAATGCTTCGTCGAACTTGAGCACATCGATCTGCCACCAGCTTGCGCCTGCGCCGAGACTCGGCATGGCCCTGAACATAAATACGATGATAGCAATACCTACGATATCACGCCGTCTGGAGGGATCAAGATCTTTGAGGAGCTGATGCATCAGGTAGATGATGATGGCGAGTGAGGCAAGAAAGATGACCTCTTTGTTGGCAGAGAACGTGGAGAGGCCGAGAAAGAGGCTCGCGGCGACGAAAACAGCGCTTCCTCCGAGAATGTGCCAGTTAGGTTGCAGCGAGGACTCCTCTGTACGGAGGAGCTTATTGATCTCTTCTCTGGAACGGCCCATCTGTTGATACGTGATGCGTAGTTTCCGGGTGTTCCATGACCCGAATATAGCCCCGAACACGGAGATTACCGGAATGATGAGGGACAGCTCATACATGGTTGCGTAGGACAGGGCTTCGGCGAGCCAGCCGCCTATCCCGGCGACTATAGCGCTTCCACCGACAATGGCAATGCGCCCGAGCGTCTGCATAGTGATATGCATACGTTTCAGCGCAGGCTCCGGAATGGGCTTACCGTCGCTATCGTAAGGCTGAACCGCCTCGACCGTCATCGCGTCAGCAACAACATCCTGCATAACAAAGCCGACAGGGGAGATAAGCGTGGAGATGATGTACCACGTGTCGAGATGCAGGATACCGGCCATCAGCTCCTTGTAGCCGGTGAGCCCTACCATGATCAGGAGGCTGGTAGCCATCATCACTGCGCCGATATAGACGAACACGGCCTTCCTGTGCCAGAAGAGATCGACGAGGTGGCCGAAAGGCATTTTCAACGTCCAGGGCAGGCCTGCCCAGAAACCAAGGCTCGCGAGGAAAGCTGCGGAGAGCCCCAACTCCTTCTTTACGAAGAAACTCTCGACGATGCCCGTAAATCCTGAAACACCGGCTGCGAGATAGATCATGAGCGGGGGCAGGTAGCTCCAGCGCATCTCGCGCACGATGCCGAGAAAGTCCTGGGTGAACCACCTCCATAAACGCCCGTATTTGGTTGCCGGCACTCTATAGCTCCCCTGCTGTTTGGTTAGGCTTGAACCTGGAGCGAGCCTCGCGTCTTCAAGTTATTGGCGATATAGAAGCGAAGGCTTCGTCCTGATAATCAGGTTCTGCTTTCGTAATGGCAATACGACGCGAAAATTACAGAATGGTAATTAATGTTTCAAATAATTCCGCCAATTCCGTGCGTGCGACCCCTCACGCCTCTGAGAATGGCTCGGCCTTGACCAACAGGATGGAACAAGGCATCTTCCTTGTGACCTCGTCGATGCCTCTGTAGTACAGAATATGCTCGATACGCCCTTCTTCGTGCCGGGCCATGATCATCAAATCTGCTTTTTCTTCCTGGATGGTGCGGATGATTACCTCGGCAGGATCACCGTCCTTCACCATTTCTTTGATCTTCATACCTGCTGCTTTCTCTTCCGCTATGATACGGTCGATGTCCTGCTTCACTTCCTTCACCATGTTTTTATATGTTTGTTCCAGATCTGCCAGATGGGGTATGTACAAGACCCCGCCCTTCAGTCCGAACACGTTGTGAAACACATGGACAACACTGAGCTCCGCACCGTATTTCTTCGCCAATGACACCCCCATGTGGACCGCCTTCTTGCACTCAGTCGTATCCCTGCTCACAACAAGAATCCGCTTGACATCATCCATTGCCGACCTCCTGGGATTGTACTATCATTATTGAGCTCGAGGGTCAAAGACGCACGAGTTGAGCTCATGCTTTTCTTGAGAGCCAATTTACATTGTTCTCGCACCAGGTGTCAATAAGGATAATGCTGATGGGTGCAGACGGGATCAAAACCCCGATCCTAAAGCAAAGGGCACTACCCCGAGCCCGGAGCCGTGCCCTCATGCCACGACCTGATATGACCTAGTTCTTCTTTTCAGGAGCCGGTTTCTTCTCTTCCGGCTTTTTCTCATCGCTCTTCTTCTCGGCTTTCGGCGATTCCGATTTTGCCTTCTCCGCCGCCGGCGCAGGTTTCTCGGGTGCAGCCGTTGCAGGCTTATCGGACTGTTTAGCCGGTGCCTGAGCCATGCTCACGCCCGCGAAAGCGACCATCGTGAACAGCGCAACTAACATTACCAGACTCTTCTTCATAAAACGTACCTCCCTCTACTGGGTATTTTGATTGTCGACCGGGCCCAGCCATTCAACCTGTGTCTAGTATACAGAGCCAAGCTGATGGGAAGATTACAGGAGTATTACTGTTTGGTAATGTCAGGAAGTCCGGGGAGTTTGACACCAGAAGGGACATTTTGTTATCATTGCAGCCGTTTCGCACCTGGAAGAAGACTCACCACGTAGTGGTCGTGAGACCGGTCCCGCCGGGGAGCGGATACCATAGAAGGCGAGGTGGCTTATGAAAAACGTGATGGTAGCTTATTACAGCAGAACCGGGATGACGCAGACCATGGCGGATGGTATTGCGGAAGGGGTGCGCATCAGCGGACACAATGCGGAGGTGAAGAAGATCTCTGACATAAAGGATGAAAAAGATCTGAACGGCTTTGACGCATATATTTTCGGGTGTCCTACGTACCATCGAGATATGACCCAGAATTTTAAAACGTTTCTTTTCATGGCCCAAAAGGCAGAGCTTAACGGAAAGGTAGGAGGGGCTTTCGGCTCCCACACCCACAGCGGAGATGCTGCCAAGGCAATATTCGAAACCATGGAGTTCGTCTTTAAGATGAACATGACCAATCTCGGCTCCTTCCTCCTCAAGGAGGAGGTGGTCGACACGACGCAAGGAAGGCGCGCGTGCCAGGATTACGGGAAAGCCATCGGTGAGATGCTGGGATCCTGAAGAGGAGAAGCTGACGCGCCCCGATACGCCACACCGAAATCAATTAGGGAGGGGAGGGCCATGAAGCGGACGACCATGATGATCGCTATCTGCATTGTTGCTCTAACATTTTTATTTGCCATGTCTGTTGCGTCACATGCTTTTAATGAGGCAAGCCTGGAGAATCTCAAGTCTGCAGGGCAGTGCCCCGGGTGTGATCTGAGCTACGCTCCGTTGTCTGAATCGAACCTGTCCGGCGCCAACCTCGCGGGTGCCAATCTTTCCGCTGCCAACCTCACGAATGCGAACCTTTCCAGTGCCAACCTCACGAATGCGAACCTATCCGGAGCCATCCTAGGGGGTGCAGACCTCTCCTATGCCACTATTGCGGGCGCCAATCTGTCGGGCGCCATCTGGCTGGACGGGGTCAAACGCTGCTTGTACGGGTCGATCGGTACCTGTGTTCTGCCTCAAGAGGATTAGCGTGTACGAGAGGAAATTCTTCTCCTCTGTTCGGAATCGCGCAATATGCTGTCGCTGCTGAAAAGGCACGTTCGGCGGGCATGCTTGTAGGGTTGCCTGGTGCCTGCTTTAATGCTATAGTGAACCAAGATTATTCACCAGAGGGGGATTGTTGCATGAGTTTTGCCAGGATGTCTGCACTGGGTTTGTTGCTTGTCTTTGCGGTGAGTATTTCTGCGTGCTGCGGTGGTGGCACGACAAAAGTCGAGCCAGCACCGGTGAACGTATCCGCGACGCCGACGCTGGGTCAACAGCTGGAGAGCCTCGAAGCGGCGTACAAGAAAGGCGCTATCTCCAAAGAAGAGTACGAGACAGCAAAAAAGAATCTCATAGACCAGGGTGCGCAAAACAAGTAGGGAGCATTAAGGCGATGCGCGGCCGCCTCGCTTGCATAGTGATCCTCGGAACGCTTTTCCTTTCCGGCTCGATCGTTCCTGTATGTGCATCAGGCTTCATGATGAAGGGACCGCCGGCGACTGAGTCGCGTGCTGAGGTCGGCGAGGATTTGGAGACTTCCAGCGTTCGCATTGCGCTGCTCGGTCTCATAGAGTTTTATCAATCCAGAATCTCATCTCAAGGCGGACCCGACAGGTGCGGTTTTCGTCCCAGCTGCTCTCATTACGGGTACGAAGCTATACAAGAGCAGGGGCCGGTGCTGGGGATCATAATGATTGGCGATCGCCAGACACGCTGCAACGTCTTCAAAAAGCCCGGGCCGGATTATCCGTTGCTTCCGAACGGAAAACTCTTTGATCCAGTCTCCAGCAATCTCCTTTTCGAAAAATGACTCGCCCGTCCAGATCATTCTCGAGCGCCGTTCTGTTTCTTTCCCTGGCAGTCTTTCTTACGCTGCCAGCGCATGCCGAAGAGAAGAGCATCGTCCTGACGGAAGATGTCGAGCTGAAGATTGCCGACACCTTCATGGCAGAGGGCGAATACTACAGGGCAATCACCGAATACAAGAAGTTCTTAATCCTCTTTCCTGATAGTGAAAGAGCCGACTACGCTCTCTTTAAAATTGGGAACGCGTATTACAAAGGCGAGGAATACGCATCCGCTGCGCGTACCCTTTCCTCCCTTCGGGAGAAATATCCTGGTAGCAGCAACGCAAACGAGGCATTCTTTCTGGAAGCTTTCAGTTACTGGAAGGCGAAGCAGCACAAGAAAGCGCGAGACACGTTCAAAGCGCTTGTAGATACACAACCTGAATCTGAGTATGCTCCCCGTGCATTGGCGGCGAGTTCACTCGTAGCCCTGGATGAAGATAATGCCCTTGCAAGCCGTCAGGACTTGGAACGGTTTATTGAGCTCTATCCTGAGCATCCTCTCCTGGATAAAGTACAAGAGGCGTTGGCGCTGATCGATCAGTATCGGGATCTTCCGCAAAAGTCACCGGTCCTTGCGGGAGTCATGTCAGCCATCATCCCCGGATCGGGATACATGTATGCAGGTCATTACGGGGATGGTGCCACAGCGTTCTTGATCAACGGGCTCTTTATAGCGGGCACCGTGATAGGCATCAACGAGGAGAATTACCCTGTGGCTGCGATAGTAGGGGGCATAGGAATTCCCTTCTATCTCGGAAACATTTACGGTTCAGCGAACGCTGCAAAGAAGTGGAACCGTGCGGCCAAAGAAGAAGTGCGCGCTAAGATACACGTGGCGCTCAGCCCGCTTCTTTGAATACCCTTAGTTAAGGCTCACCAACATAATCTATCACTGGGGCTCGCGTCGCCTCCACCCACTTCGTGGGTACCCGGTCGCCGTGCTCGTTAGATAGACCCCCTGGGCATCTATCTTCGTAGTTGACACAAGGAAGCTGGATGAAAGAGAATAGCACTGAGAGCGTATGCTGCTCCGTTTTCTGATAGTGATACTGGTACTTCTCGCCCTGCCGGTTCATGCTCATGCGCAGTCTCGCCCGGACCGCGGCGACGGGAGCGCAAATGCGCCGGCGTCTGTAGCAAGCGGTGCTCAGGCCGCACGTGATCTCGCCTCAAAAAAGGTTCTGGTTTTGCACTCGTTTGCGTATGCACAACCCGCGTACAAGATCATAGACGCGGCACTTGTGGAAGCGTTTGTTGCTGCAGGGCTCGATTTCAACAATCTCTATTTCGAGTTTATGGATCTGGCTCGTAACCCCGGCAAGGAATATCGAAAGCGCCTCCTTGAGCGGTTTCGAGCAGAATTCAAGACCCGCAATATTGACCTGATTTTCGCCTTGCACACTGAAGCTATCGATTTCCTGCTCGACGATGCCAAGGATATTCTGTCGAATGTCCCGGTCATTTCGATCCTGGGTTCCCCCTCGGGCCAGCACTTCGATTCAAAGCGCCGTGTAATTGTATTACCCTTCTCGACCGATGTGTTCTCGACCGTGTCACAGATGCTGAATCTCCAGCCTGACACGAAAAATATTTTTGTTGTCGCGGGCAGCAGCGGCCTGGATAGACGATTTGAAGGACGGGTGCTCGCCGAGTTGCGATCATTCAAAGATAGGCTGAATATAGAGTCCATAAGTGATTTGCCGTTAGACGTCATGCTGAAAAGGGTCAGTGCAGTTCCGCCTAAATCGGCAATCCTCTATACAACGATCTATGCTGACAGTACTGGGAAAACGTTTATGCCTACTGATGTTGCGCGAATGATCAGCCGAACAGCCAACTGCCCTGTCTTCGGCCTGTTTGAGACATTGCTCGGCGACAATGGTGTCGTCGGAGGGGTTATCCTCAACCACAAGGTGGAAGGCGAGCGCGCTGTGAGTATAGCGATGGAGATCTTGCGAGGAAAGCTTCCTGCCCAATCTGTAACCGTCTTGCCGGCGCCTCTTGTTCCAATGTTTGATTGGCAGCAACTCAAGCGCTGGAACCTGGATGAGTCTGCTTTGCCCCCAGGGTCCATCCTGCTCAATAGACCGGTATCGATCTGGGAGAGATATGCGGCCGCCATTATCGGCATGGTCGCTTTCTGTTTTGCGGAGTCCGTTCTCATAATCATCCTGATTGTGCAAGGGCGCAGGAAAAGGATGGTTGAAGCATCCCTCAGGCAGGCCGAGGAAAAATATCGGAGTATTTTTAACAGCGCCCTGGAAGGTATATTTGAAACCTCACCACAGGGTCAGTCCTTGACTGTCAACCCGGCAATGGCGAAAATGCTGGGCTACGAATCGCCGGACGAAGTTACCTCAACAATCCAAGACACAGCGCACCAGGTATGGGTAGACCCGAAGAAACGCGTAGAATGGGCGCGGCTCTTGGAAGAGCAGGGCGTTGTCCTGGGGTACGAGTGCCAGTTTAAGCGTAAAGATGGAACGGAGTTGTGGGTGTCGGTCAGCACAAGGCGTGTGCCAGGACCGGATGGAAAAACTATTCTCTATTCGGGCTTCGCAGAGGATATCACAGAGCGCAGGAAAGCAGAAGAAGCGGTTAAAAAATCAGAAGCGAAATATCGACGGTTGCATGAAAGCATGATGGATGGCTTCGTACTCGTCGAGATGAACGGAATGATCAAAGAATACAACGAATCCTACCGCGTGATGACAGGGTACACCGATGAAGAATTACTCAAGCTCAATTACCGTGATCTCACGCCGGACAGGTGGCACGATTTCGAAGAAGAGATTGTCGAGGGGCAGGTTCTCGTCCGCGGGTATTCCGATGTGTATGAGAAAGAGTATCGCAAGAAGGATGGCATGCCATTCCCGGTTGAACTGAGGACATTTCTTCTGAGAGACGAAAAGGGTAACGGCAGCGGGATGTGGGCTATAGTACGTGACATCACCGAACGAAAAATTGCTGAGGCGGCCCTGCGCGAAAGCGAGGAGCGTTTCCGGCAGGTGGCCGAGAACGTAGGCGACTTCATATGGGAGGTTGATGTCGACGGAGTCTATCGTTACACGAGCCCGTCCGTCAGCAAGATCCTCGGCTACGCACCTGACGAACTCGTCGGGAGGATGCACTTCTATGACCTGTTCACCCCGGAAGTGCGTGAAGAGCTTAAGACGGCCGCATTTACCGGGTTTGCTGCAAAGCAGCCCTTCCGTGCCTTCTCGAATCAGAACCTGCACAAAAATGGACACGTAGTGCACCTGCAGACGAGCGGTTCTCCTGTGCTGGACGAGGCGGGCAATCTCGTCGGATATCGCGGGGTCGACTCGGATAACACTGAGCATCAGAAGCTCGAAGCGCGGCTGCGCCAGGCGGAGAAGATGGAGGCCCTCGGCACGCTCACCGGCGGCATCGCCCACGACTTTAACAACATACTTGCGGCCATGATAGGTTTTACCGAGCTGGTAAAAGAGAACCTTCCCAAGGCAAGCAGGGATGAACGCCACCTGCAGATGGTTATGGATGCCGGCCTGCGTGGCCGTGAACTCATCAAACAGATGCTCACCTTTTCCCGTAAGACAGAACAGGAGAAAAAGCCATTCCAACTGAGCACTCTCGTCAAGGAGACCGCGAGATTCCTGCGTGCCTCTATCCCCGCGACGATCAGCGTCAGGGTCAACGTCGAGGGCGAATCAGGCCCCGTACTCGCCGACCCGGTACAGATACAGCAGGTCCTTATGAACCTCTGCACCAACGGCGCGTACGCTATGCGGGAGAGGGGCGGCGTCCTCGACCTCAACTTGAGCGATTTCAGCGTCGTGTTATCCGGGACTGGATCTGACGACATGAAGCCCGGGGAGTACGTCAAGCTCGTGGTGCGCGACACGGGCACCGGTATACAACCCGAGGTGATTACCAGAATATTCGACCCTTTCTTTACGACCAAGAAGCCTGACGAGGGAACAGGGCTTGGCCTCTCCGTAGCGCAGGGCATCATACGACAACACGACGGGTACATCACCGTGGAGAGCCAACCCGGGAAAGGTTCTACCTTTAGTGTCTACCTGCCAAAAGGTGCGGAACAATCCGGATGGGTAGCTGCCGGTGAAGAGGCAGTTCCGACCGGACACGAACGGGTACTCTTCGTTGACGACGAGAGAGCGCTGACCGAGACCGGACAGTTGTTTCTCGAAGGGCTCGGTTATACAGTGACTGCCAAGAACAGCAGTGTAGAAGCACTGAAACTCTTCACGGACGACCCCGGTCGGTTCGATCTTATTGTGACCGACCAGACTATGCCGGATATGACCGGGCTTGAACTGGCACGAGCCTGCATAGCGCTTCGCCCCGATATCCCCGTTGTCCTTGCCACAGGGTTCAGTCACGCTGTCAGCGCAACAGAGGCTAAAGAGGCCGGCATCCGGGCTTTTGTTATGAAACCTTTAACCAAGGGGGAGTTGGGGCGAACCGTGCGCAACGCGCTGGACGGATGAGAGAACCAGTAACAAACTCGTAACCCGTAACTCGCAACTCGTAACTTTAACGGTAGCCTCCTGTTTGACAATCATATAGTTTCATCAGAAAATATGCTTTCGATACAGGCAGGAACTGCATGGCTAATCGAGCGAAAATACTCATTGTTGATGATGATCCGCATTTCCTCGCACTCACGTCCGCGGTCCTGGCTTCCGGCGGCTACGAGGTTTTCGAAGCTTCCACGGGGAAGGATGCCCTGGAAGCACTCGCCAGGGCGCTCCCGGACATGGTTGTGCTCGACGTGGTCCTTCCTGATATGAGCGGTTTCGAGGTCTGCAAACAGATTAAAGCTGATCCGGTTCTGCGCAGTACCTTCGTGGTTCTCCACTCCGGGGTCAGTACCTCGAGTGACGCGCAGGCAACCGGGCTCGATATGGGCGCGGATGGGTACATCGTCAAGGGGACTCCGAAGAATGAGATTCTTGCACGGGTTAAGTCTCTAGTGCGCATCAAACAGGCGGAAGACGCCCTCAAGCGGGCACATGATGAGCTGGACCAGCGGGTGAAAGAGAGAACAGCAGAATTGAGAGCGGCGAATCAGAGGCTTCTTTCTTCCGAAAAAGCGCTGCTGGAGCGCCTACGATTTGAGCACTTTCTTTCCGAGCTTTCCATAGGATTAGTAAGTACCTCCGGCGATCAGATCGACCGCGGGATAGAATCTGGTTTGCAGCAAATAGTCGATTTTTTCAACGTGAACAACTGCATCCTGATAAAAGGCTCTGCTGACGGCGCAGTGATCACCCATGCTGCATCTGCCGATACTGCTTCCGTCTTACCCGTGCGAACAGATATTGCTCCCTTCTTCCCCTGGTCGTCCAGGCAGTTGCGCTCTGGCGAGATTGTGAGGATCGTCACCCTCGATCAGTTGCCGGAGGAGGCTTCTGTGGACAGGGAGACATTTGAGAGAATCGGCATTCGCTCGATTCTTATCATTCCCGTGTCGCTGGAGGGATCGGTGTCGTACACGCTTTCTATTTCCTCGCGCTCGCAGGAGCGTGTGTGGGCTGACGAATACATCCCGCGATTGCAGCTGATGGGAGAGATTCTCGTAAACGCCATTGAGCGCAGGCGGTCTGCAGCTCAATTGGAGGAACGTCTTCGCTTTGAACAACTGCTGTCCGGGCTCTCGGCCAGATTCGTGAATGTCGCTCCCGATAATGTGGATGCAGAGGTTGAACGTGGATTAAGTAGCATTGTTGAATTCTTCAAGGTCGAACGCTGCGGGCTGATTCAAATACTAATGGATGACGCGTCGTGGCAGATCACCCATGTAGCCGTTGTGCAAGGTGTGCCCGGTGTTCCTCTCAGGACGAGACTTCCGGTAACGATTTATCCATGGACATACGATAAGCTGATTAGAAATGGCGAGACGCTGGTTTTTTCGAAGCTCGAAGATCTACCGCCGGAGGCGAGCACAGACAGACAAACCTGGACGGAATGGGGTATTCGTTCTAGCCTTGTCATTCCTATTACGATCGGTGAGTCACTCGCTCATATCATCGCTATCGATTCCGTTTTAAGCGAGCATGTTTGGCCGGAGGAATACATTCCGCGACTGCGGCTACTGGGCGAGATCTTCGTCAATGCATTGGATCGCAAAGAAATGCAGCAACGACTTCAAGATGGCTATCAAGAGATTGAAGGGCTCAAGCGGCGACTCGAAAAAGAAAATGTCTTCCTTCGCAAAGAAGTGAAGGTTCTGTCAACGTCAAATGAAATCGTGGGCGAGAGCAAAGCAATCAAACAGGCCCTGGCGGAGGCGGAAAGGGTCGCCCCCACCGACTCCTCGGTCCTCATTCTGGGTGAGACTGGTGCAGGTAAAGAACTTGTCGCGCGCCACATACATAACTTGAGCAGGCGTAAGGAACGGCCCCTTGTGGCAGTAAACTGTGGGTCCCTGCCCCCTTCACTAATCGAGAATGAAATCTTCGGCCGTGAAAAAGGCGCCTATACAGGTGCACTGACACGCATGACGGGCCGGTTCGAGGCGGCCGACGGTTCCACGCTCTTCCTGGATGAAATTGCTGAATTGCCATACGAAGTGCAGAGCAAGCTGCTAAGAGTTCTTGAAGAGGGAAAGTTCGAGCGGCTCGGCTCGACGAAAACTATCCACGCTGATGTCCGTCTTATTGCCGCGACAAACCGCGATCTTTCGGCGGAGGTGGCAGCCGGTAGATTCAGGAGCGATCTCTATTATCGCCTGAACGTTTTTCCGATACGCATCGCGCCGCTGCGGCAGCGCCTGGAGGATATTCCGGCCCTGGTCTGGGCCTTCGTGAGAGAGTTAGAAAAGAAACTTGGAAAGCGAATCGACACCATTTCCAAGAGAAGCATAGAGTCTCTTCAGCAGTATTCATGGCCCGGTAATGTCAGGGAACTGAAGAACGCGGTTGAACATGCTATGATCGTATGTGAGGGCAAGACCCTTACGCTGGCGGCACCTACCATGGGGCCGCAAGCCAAAGAGAGAGACACACTTCCCACCACGCTCCAGGACGTGGAGCGTATGCACATTACTAGTGTGCTCGAGAGGACAGGGTGGCGGCTGGCTGGTAAGGACGGCGCTGCCGAGGTCCTCGGCATGAAAAGAACTACCCTCCAGGCAAAGATGAGAGCGCTCGGTATCACCCGCCCGTCTTCCTGATGCCATGCCCTAATATGGGCACGATGCCCAAATGCGGGCAGACTGTTGACTTTCCTCCTCTGCCTGGGCAGCATCCATTTATTGTAAATCGTACATCATAATAGTATGTTACAACGCATTAGGCATACCGCTTCTTAAATGGCATGAATTTCGCTTAAGTGTAGTCGTAGTCGAGTCTCAGACCCCACATTAACCAAAATTATTACAATGCGTAGAAGACCAGGTTGGTACCGGGTCGACGGGGGAATGGTGGTTCAAGCGACAGTAAGAATGGTGATCGCCACTGATAAGATTGATGAAGCTCTGCACATACTCCATTCTATTGCAGAACGCACACGGGTGGAGGTCGGATGTTTTGACTGCTGCGTGCATCGGGACACCCAGGACGAACGTGTGATCATATTCGAGCAGGCATGGAAGACGGAAGATGCAATGCTTCGTCACCTGGGCTCGGAAGAATACCGCAATGTGCTCCTTGTCATGGAGATGTGCTCCGAACAACCCGAGATAAGGTTTGACACTATAGCGGGTTCAACTGGCGTTGAGACAATAGAAGCAGCACGACGCGACAAAAAGGATGGGGAATAGTCCCTGCCACTTCTGGAATTTGCATCAACGGGCAAAAGAACCGGATGGCGGTAGCTTGTCCTAAATCCGTTGCCGGTGGCCGGTTGACAGTTAACAGGTGACTCGTGGATGGGCGAAAGAGATCGGGGGGTGAGAATCGAATGAATACTATGAATACATTGAGAGGGATGAGCAGGGCAGGGTTAGTCCTCATCGCTTTCGTGTTGGCGTCGTGCGCGAGCGTGGGAACAAATTCGGACTTCGGAGTCTATCGTGACGGCGTATTCAAGGGCGTACAGTACCTCCAGAACGGGCAGAACCAGCTTGCAGTTGGGGAGTTCCTGCGCGCCAACGGCGGCGATCCGACGCAGCCGATGCCGATGGCTCTGGCAGGGCAGGCGACCTACAACATGGGCGACTATGCCACGGCAAGCCAGTACCTGTCGCAGTCGCTGACGATCCAGAGCGACAGTAATGCGTACCTGATTGTAAAGGCGTACCAGTCGCTCGTTGCTTTAAAGCAAGGAAGGACGCAGGAGGGTATTAAGGCGCTAGGGGATTATCTGCGTGCGTACAGAGTTTCGTACCCGGAGTACACCTTTTCCGATGTTGAGCGGATGTATACGTTGGCGGTTGAAACAGGCGACATCAATGTTGCCCAGTTGGAGCCGGTAATCACGGACCAGATCACGCAGTACGAGAGCGAGCTGTTTGAGTTTTTTTAAGGTCAGCGACTGACAGGAGAAATTGCATGAAAATACGTGACGACATTGCAAGCATACTCTTAATCGCATTTATGCTGATCTCTTGCGCGAGCGTCGTACCCGATGGTGCAGATCACAGCGCGTACAGAGAGAGTATGCAGTCTGGAGCGCGGCACCTGTTGAGTAGAGAGTATCGGCCTGCCCTGGATGACTTTCTCCAGGCGAACAGCAGTGACCCGACCAGGGCCATGCCTCTGGCATTAGCAGGACAGGCTTGCTACCACTTAGGTGACCTGCCAAATGCGAGTCGTTATCTCTCGCAAGCCACGGCTGTGAAGAACGATACGTACGCCTACCTCGTCATAAAAGGCTACCAGGCACTCATTGCATTCAGGCTCGACCGGCACAAGGAGGGCATTGCCGCTCTCGGGGATTATGTAAAGGCCTACAGGGTTTCTTACCCGGACGAGACTTACAGGGATGTTGAGCGCTTGCACAAATTGGCTGTAGCGACGGGCGACGTCCCCGTTAAGGAACTGGAGCCCGTGATCACGCATCAGATCGCGCGCTACGAGATACAGCTCTTCAAGAGCTTCTGAAATTTCCTACTCGTAAAGGAGGACGTATGAAAAGAACGGCAGTTTCAATGATGGCAGCGGGATTGATCGTACTGGCGATGCTCGCGCCGGCAACGGCACAGGCTCAGCCGCAGTCAGCGCAGGGCGCGGAGCTACTGGCTCTGATTGGTGTAAAGATGGCGGAAACCGCGCAAGCCCTCAAGGGGTATACCTGGCAGCAGCGCACGGCAGTGCAGATAAACGGCGAGACCAAAAACGTGACGTTGACCCAGATAGCGTTCACGCCGGAAGGTGAGAGGTTGGTCACTACACTCAGCTCCGAACCACCCGAACAGTTGAGCGGAGGTCCTTTGAGACGCCATATCGAGGAAGACAAAGCAAAGGAGCTAAAGGGCGAGATAGACCAGGTGGTTGCGCTTGCGAATAGCTACCTGAATCTCAATCAACAAAACCTGCAGCAGCTGGGCCGGATAGCGCAAGCATGGTTGAGCCCTGATGGGAGCACCGTTAGAGTAGTTGCATCAGGTTTCCAGCAGCCGGGTGACCAGGTGACGATCATCTGTGATGGCGCGACGAAAAGGCAGCTGCAGACCCAGGTCACCACAACTGTCTTCAATGGCCCGATGACTGTCAACGCGCAATACCAGGTATGGTCAACCGGTCTGAATTACAACGCCCAAACAACAATAAGCGTCCCTGGCAAGAATATGCAGATCACGATCAACAGCATGAATTATATGAAGCAGTGAAAACGAGTGACCAGTGGAGGAAAGTGACCAGTGATGGTGCTGACCGCTGGTTATCGGCAACATGAAAGGAGGAGGGTGAATATGAAAGTTACCACGATGGTACTGGCTGCGCTGTTTGTTGTCGTATTCGGAGCTGGTTGGTTAACTGTAACAGGTGCGTTGGCCCAAGGAAAGGGAGCGTGTGGGGGTGATATCGAGAAATTCTGCCAGGGTGTGCAGCAGGGCGAGGGCCGTATAGCGCAATGTCTCGCGCAACACAAAGAAGAAGTTTCTCCCGCGTGCAAGGCACGCATGGAGGAAGCAGCGAAGCAGCTCAAGGGAGTGCAGAAGACCTGCGAGGACGACATCATGGCTTTTTGTGAAGGCGTCAAACCGGGAGGAGGCCGCATCGCACAGTGTCTGAAGGCGAACGCGTCCAAACTCTCACCTCAGTGCAAGGCGTCTGTGGCGCAGGCGAAGAGGGGGATGAGATAAATCGAGTCGTCTGAAAAGGAGCGCGCAATGAGCAAACGATTTCTCGCATGTGTGGTGTCAGCAACATTTCTCCTGGTGCTCGGATGCCAGGCAACGCCTTTGTCTCATTTCACGGATAACATGTTCGAAGGCGATCAGCAGTTGAAGGCTGGGCAGTACTCGACTGCACTTGCATCTTTCCTCAAGGCAAATACCTTCCATCCAAGTTCCGGCGCGTATGCCTTCGCGGCGATGGCTGCCTACAAGATGAACGATATACCTCTCGCGGACAATTACCTTGTCCAGGCGACAGAAGGGTTGACCCCTAACGCCGTGGTTGCCTGCATCATTTACGGCTACCGCTCGCTGGTCCGCTTCAGCCAGGGGAATGTGCCGGCCGGTCGGGATGAGCTCACAAACTACATTGCTGCCTACCGGAACGTCGTACCCGGCTCACCGACACTTCGAGAGGTGGAGTTCATGGCAATGGCCCCGCAGGTAGATACCTTTGCACTGCAGAAGCTGATTGACCAGCAGATACAGCAGCTCCCGATAGACTATGACAAAATGTAAAACCGTTGAGTAGAAAGTAGTTTGAACGATTCAACTAAAACAACGAAGGAGGACAGCCAAAATGAGAAAGTATTATGCAACAGTAATCGCAGCAATGGTGTTCGGTCTTGTGTTTACAGGTATTGCCGCTGCCCAGCAGTACCCGATGGTGGACTTGGTCGCCAATAATGTCATCCAGAAATATCAAATGTCGAGCTGCGAGCAATTGTGGGAAGCAAAGGACAAACCGAAATCAGCGCAGGAGCAGGAAATGATAACTCTACTGCGTGGCGACCCAATGATACGCAAGTACTTTATTGACAAAATAGCGGGCCCGGTCGCCAATAAGATGTTCGAGTGCGGCATGTTCCCCTAACAGCCCGGGACGGAAACATTGAGCTGGTCATTCGTTTAGAGGCGCCACGATGTGGTCATTGACGATATGTGAAAAGCCGGTCACAGTATGCATAAGGATCTGCACCAGCCAATAAAGGAGGATAAAACGATGATGAGAGATGCCGGGTTAGTAGTGATTGTCACAATGGTGTTCGGCGTTGTCTTTGCGGGTGTCGCCGCGGCTCAACAATATCCGATGGTGGATATGGTCGCCAACAACGTCATTGAGAAATACCAAATGATGAACTGCGAACAACTATGGGAGCAGAAGGGCAAACCTAAATCGCCGAAGGAGCAGGAGGCCATACAGATGTTGCGCGGAGATCCTCAGATAAGGCAGTACTTTATCAACAAGATAGCAGGTCCTGTCGCCAATAAGATGTTCGAGTGCGGGATGATTCCATGATAACAGGAGCCGCAACAGATACCGATCCGCGTCAGGCGGATGGCCAGGTAGCGAAGTGCAGAACTGGGACACGGCTAATCCTGCTCTGTCTCTCATGCATGCTCGTGCTCATCCTTACCGCCAACGGCTATGCCCAGCAGCCCAAGAAAATAGCCAAGAAGCCTTCAAGGAAGGCCCAGACTAAAGTGGCGCCGCCAGCGGTTCCGATAGTGCTCGAGCCCAAGGCCATGGAGATTATCAAAGGAGCATGCGACCGCCTTGCAGGTGCGAAGAGCATGCGCTTCACAGCAGTGGTGACCTACGAGCACCCGAGCCGCCTCGGCCCGCCACTCGCTTACACGACCAAGTCTGACGTGACCATGCAGCGGCCGGATAAACTGAGGGTAATCACGCCTGGCGACGGCCCGGCGTCAGACTTCTACTACGACGGCAAGCAAATGGTGGCTTACGCACCTGCCGAAAAACTCGTCGCTGTCGCAGATGCACCGCCCACAATCGACGCTGCGCTGAAGAAGGCTTTCGAGACGGCAGCCATTTATTATCCGTTTGCTGACGTGGTCGTCGCCGATCCGTACAAGGATATCTCCGAAGGACTGAAGCTCGCCTTTTACATCGGTCAATCGAATATTGTTGGCGGAGTCACCACGGACATGATCGCCTATGTGAATGACAACGTGTTTGTGCAGGCGTGGGTGGGGTCTGAAGATAAGCTCCCCCGGAGGCTGCGCGCCATGTACCGGGACGATCCATCGAGACTCCGCCATCAGCTGGACCTTTCCGACTGGCAACTCGACGTCCCGGTCTCTGCTGAAGATTTCACCCTTGGGGCCGTGGGAAGCGTGATGCAGATCCCTTTCGCGCGCCCGGATACCCCGCCCAAGGGCCTGCAGCCGCCGCCCAAGCCCAAGGCCAAATCGAAATCAAAGCCAAAGGCCAAACCGCCTGCACCTTAAGGAGGTATCAGTGTCATGAAAAAGATTTTTATTTTGTGGATGAGTGCGATGACTCTTGCGTTCTCGTCCGGCGGAGCTTTCGC
>DATKNH010000058.1 GCA_035541455.1 Syntrophorhabdales bacterium | reverse complement strand
CGATGGCCACCTGGACAGGGCTGAATTCGAGCAGATCCGCCTACCGTAGAGAAGGGTCTTAGGGTTCTAGGGTTCGAATAAGGACTTGATCTCTCTTGCTTTTGGTTTCTTGCCGACAGTGCGAATTCGTATGAGGACTGTTATACCAATTCGGATTCAAGAGGGAGACCGAGGCGGCAGCGAGGAGTCGACGCAGACGTACTAGTGTACGTCGAGGATAGTGCGACGCAGCGACAACGAAGGTATACGCTTGAGGCCGAATTGGTATCACACGTTGAAGCGGATGTGAAGTATGTCGCCATCCTGCACTATATACTCCTTTCCCTCAACGCTTACCAGGCCTTTCTCGCGAGCTGCGTGCTCTGAGCCGCACTGTACAAAATGCTCATACGATATGACTTCGGCTTTGATGAAGCCTCTCTGCATATCGGTGTGTATCTTGCCTGCGGCAGCATACGCCGTGGTGCGTCTCGGGATGGTCCATGCTCTCAGTTCTTTACCCACCAGCGTGTAGAATGTGATAAGATCAAGGATTGCATAGCCTGCCGCGATGACTCCTTCTATGCCCCGTTCCTTCATGCTGTAAAGTTCCATGAAGGAGGCCATATCCTCGGCGGGAAGGGAGGCAAGCTCCTCCTCGAGCCTTCCGCAGATAGGAACCACCGGTCTACCCCACCGCCCCAGGAGCCCCTTGAAGCACACGGGTCCCTCGCTACCCATTTCCTTCTCATCAATGTTGGCCACGTAAAAAAGCGGCTTCGTTGTAATGAGGCCGAATGATCGTGCGAGTTCCTCCTCTTCCAGGGCAAGACTCTCTTTACTGATGAATTCTCCGCGAGACAAACTCTCTTTGATTTTAAAAAGAAGCTGTTGCTCCCCTTCATGCTTCTCTTTGGAGACTTTGGCAAGCCGTTCCAGTTTGGTGAGTCGCTCCTCAACGATGTCCAAATCAGAGATGAGGATCTCAGTCTCGACGACATCCGCATCACGTGCAGGATCGATATCCTCGTAAACGTGGGGTATGTTCTCCGCCTTAAAGCAGCGCACCACGTGGGCTATGGCATCCACAGCCCTGATATGACCAAGGAATTTGTTCCCGAGCCCTTCTCCCTTGTGCGCGTCTTTGATGAGCCCTGCTATGTCAACAAACTCTATTGACGTCGGCGTGACCTTCTCCGGTTTGACCAATCGCGCGAGCATGGCGAGACGCGCATCAGGAACAGGTACAATGCCCATATTCGGTTCAATGGTGCAGAAGGGGTACGGCTGAGCGGCGACACAGAGAGAGGTGAGCGCGTTGAAGATGGTCGATTTTCCGGAATTGGGAAGTCCTATGATGCCGCACGAGAAACCCACGCAAACCCCCGTTACAAACCAAAACTGTTAACGAGTTCCGAGTTCCGCAACGCCATGTTTTTTGCCTCTAACCCGCAACTCGCAACAGGTTTGTTTAACTTCTGTTGTACAGGCTCATTGCCTTTGCCGGGCTCTCTGTCACGAGCGTCTGGAGCGCATCTACCGCCGTGTCCAGGATTTCGGACAGAGGTTCCAGTTCTTCTTTCCTGAAACGTATGAGCACGTACTCCTCCGGTGAAAGCACGGGGTCCCGACCTATGCCCACTTTAAGCCGGTGAAAGAGGGGAGAGCCGAGCAGTTCGATAACGGACCTTACGCCTTTGTGACCGCCGTCACTGCCGTTCCATCGAATCTTGATTCTGCCGAAGTCCATGTCAAGATCATCGTGGATGAGAATAAACTTATCGAGGGGAATCTTCTTCTTTCTGAGAAGTGATGCCAGCGGCCCGCCGGACAGGTTCATATACGTGTCCGGCTTGGCCAGGATAAGATCACTTTTTTCTCCGAGTATGCACCCCGAAGCCTTTTTGTTCATCGGGATCCCGAAGCGATCAGCGTAGCGATCTACAACGAGGTAGCCGATGTTGTGTCGCGTATACTTGTATCCCGCACCCTTATTGCCCAGGCCGCAAAGCAGGAACAACTACGCTTTCTCCTTCTCCTTCTCCTTCTTCTCCTCCTTCTTCTCCTCCTTCTCTTCCGCAGGGACGGCCGCTTCCTCTCCGGCCGGTGCTGCAGCCTCTGCCGGTTTCTCCTCTGCCTGCGGCGGTGTCACACCCACGACCGCTACATCGGGAGGTGCAAGGAGCTTTATGCCGGGCAGGCTGATCTCGTTGACGTGGACTGAATCGCCGATATCAAGGGCGGATATATCAACGTCGATCTTTTCAGGAATCTGTCCGGGAAGGCTTTCCACCATGATGCTCCTGAGGTGTTGCTCGATGACTCCGCCTTTTACAACACCTACGGGGTCGCCAACGAGATGGATGGGCACTTCAACCTGGACTGCGCGCTCCATGGACACCTGTAGAAAGTCTATGTGCAGGACCACGTCGCTCAGCGTCGCCCGTTGGAGATCCTTGAGCATGACGGGTCTTTCTTCCGCGTGGTCGTTCCGTTTCAGTTCCATTTTGATAATCGTGTTGCTTTTTACTCGTCCTTGCAGGTTTCGCCATTCTTTTGCCGATACACGCAACGGAAGGGGTTCCACATCCTTACCGTAAAGAATAGCCGGGATCACGCCCTCCCTCCGCAGCCTGCGAGCGACGTTCTTGCCGCCCTGCACTCTGGATTCCGCCTTTAAGCGTATTTCTTCCATGAGATAACCTCCTCCTTAGTTACACAAATAATGAGCTGACCGATGCGTCGTCGTGAATTCTCTTGATGGCCTCGCCAAGGATGGGTGAGACGTCAAGCACCTCGAGGCGCTGCAATTTGTCAGCTTTTTCGTGAAGCGGGATAGTGTTCGTTACTACCAGCTTGTGCAGCTTTGAACCGTTAAGTTTTTCTATGGCATTGCCTGAAAGCACTGCGTGGGTGCAGCCGGCATACACCATCGACGCACCATCCTTGCTCAGCGCCTCTGCGGCCTGCACAATGGTGCCGCCAGTATCGATCATGTCATCGAGAAGGATGGCCACCTTGCCCCGTACATCACCGACTATGTGCATTACTTTCGAGACGTTGGCCTGTTCTCGCCTTTTGTCTATAATTGCGATCGACGCATTCTTCAACCTCTTGGCAAATTCCCTTGCCCGCTCGACTCCTCCCGCATCGGGTGATACCACCACAATCTGTCCGCCGATGTTGCCGAAGTACTCGAGCTGCACAGGCAGGGCGTAAAGATGGTCAACGGGTATATCGAAAAAGCCCTGGATCTGCCCGACGTGCAGGTCCATGGCGAGAATTCTCGAAGCACCCGCGACCTCCATCAGGTCAGCCACAAGCTTAGCCGATATTGGAGCCCTCGGCGTGACCTTGCGGTCCTGTCTCGCATACCCGTAGTACGGCATAACGACGGTGATGCGCGCAGCCGACGCTCTTTTCATGGCATCGAGCATTATCAAGAGTTCCATAAGGTTTTCGTTGACAGGGGGGCAGGTAGACTGGATGAGAAACGTATCCATGCCGCGCACGGACTCTTCGATTTCAACCTGGATCTCGCCGTCGGAGAACCGGCCTATCTTTGCTTTGCCGTGTTCTACGCCGAGGAATTGGCAGATCCTTTCCGCGATTTCCCTGTTTGCACTGCCACTAAAGATTTTCAGTTTATCCACTGACTACCACCTCCGGAGAAATGCTGGGGTGGGAGGATTCGAACCTCCGAATGCGGGCTCCAAAGGCCCGTGTCTTACCGCTTGACGACACCCCAAAGCTCGTCAGACTATCGGTGTTCCAATCATCCCGGCCTGGCTGTGAAACGCTTCCAGGACCCTTGACTCGATCATCTCCCTCATGTCGCTGTTTAAAGGATGGGCCGTATCGCGGTACGAACCGTCCTTCATCTTCTTGCTCGGCATGGCCACGAAGAGCTTTGTGTCTCCGTCTATAACTTTCAGGTCCCTCACGATGAAGCATTGGTCGAACACTATGGATGCGTATGCCCTCACCTTTTTCTCGTTCACGGGATAGATCTTGACGCCGGTGATCTCCATGTCTCCCTCCTGCTATCGACTGTGGGCTACGAAGACATTTCCTAAACCACGTGCTTTTTCTGCAGCTTCCCGCGCATCCCCTTCGCTTTCAAACACCCCAAAAACCGAGGAGCCACTCCCGCTCATCAGCGAACCAATGGCCCCCGCGTTTTGTAAGCTCTTTTTTGCGATATGTACTTCAGGATGAAGAGAAAAGGCGACTTTCTCCAAGTCGTTCTCCAACACCCGGGCGACATCAAAAACCGTGTAAAACCGTGGAAACAATGTAACTTCATTTTGAGCCGATGTCAATGGGATTTTTAAACCCTCATATACGTCTCTTGTATGCAAAGCTATACCGGGGTAGACGATGACGTACCACATGTGAGGCAATTGAATTGGTGTGAGCTGCTCCCCGATGCCTTTCATGATGCATGATTTACCGTACAAAAAGAGCGGAACGTCTGCTCCGATCTTTGCGCCGATCTCAAAAAGGGCGGAAGGCATGACCGGCAGGCCCCATATGTCCACCAGAGCGCGGAGAGCCGCTGCCGCGTTGCTGCTCGGACCGCCAAGCCCGGCGCCAATCGGTATGTTTTTCTCGATGAAGAACCGGGCACCTCGTTTGACGCGGTAGGTCTCCTTGAGGAGCATAGCCGCTCTGTAGACGGTGTTGGGGTGTCCGGAAGGTAGAAGACGCTTGTCATCCTCCACAATGACAAGATCATCGGCCAATTCCTCTACGTGCAGGGTATCTTCAAGGGAAATGAGATCGACGATGCTCACAATATTGTGGTAACCGTCGGGCCTTCTCCCCAGCACCTTGAGAAGGAGGTTTACCTTTGCCGGTGAGGAATAGGTGCGAATCACGGGACTGCCCCTCTGACCATCCTGCTCCGCAGCGATGGGATATAGATCAAGGGCAGGCTGAGCAATGTGATGCACATCTTGATGTAGTATTGCCCCTTGATAAGCGGAACGATCGGCATGGTGCCGTAAAAGGCAAGGGAGATGAAGACGGCGCTGTCCACAAACGTGGAGGCCACGTTGCTTGCGAGCACCCGCGACCACTTCCATCGTTGTACGCGACTTCGCCACAGGTGGTAGATTTCAATGTCGACGAGGGAACTGGCGAGATAGGCTGTCAGGCTGGCGAAGACAATTCTCGGCGTGGAACCGAAGACCACCTCATAGGCATGACTCTCTGAAAAAAAAGAGGGAGCAGGAAGGTGGACCACAAGGTACGAGTATACCGCCAGGAGAATGTTGGCCAGGAAGGCGGCATAGACGACCATGCGTGTCCCTCGCCTGCCGTAAATTTCATGGATCAAATCAACAAGCGTGAACGTCAGGGTGTAGACGAAGACCGCCGAGGGCACAATGATGCTCCCCAGCTGCACCGGCCTGCCGGCGGTTACATTTGCTATGATTTCACAGGCGACGTAAAGTCCGACGAGTACCAGTCCCACTCAGTACACCCCTTCTACGTTGAAATTCTCGATCCCCAGGGCAGGATCTGCAATGATATTGAATTTCGTTCCGAAGGTTTTTTCCAGATAGTCGAGGGAGGCCTTTTCTTCTTCGTACAGAAGCTGAGCCACCTCGGGCGCCAGGTGGATGTTCAGCTGTTTTCCTTCCTGTTTCCTGCAGGCGCTTCTCAGCGCGCGCAAGACCTCGTAACAGACGGTGAAGCGCGATTTGACGTAACCCGACCCTTCGCACGTGGGGCATGATTCGCTGAGCATGCTCACAACATTTTCCCTGGTCCTCTTCCGGGTGAGTTGCACGAGCCCCAGTTCACTGATCGGGTAGACAAAGGTCTTGATCCTGTCTTTTTTCAGCGCATCAATGAGGAGCTGTACAACGCTTTCGCGCGATTCCTTCCTTTCCATGTCGATGAAATCGACGATGATAATGCCGCCTATGTTGCGCAGCCGTATCTGGTACGCAATTTCTTTAACGGCCTCCAGGTTGGTCTTGAGAATTGTATCCTCCAGGCCTCTTCTGCCCAGGTACTTGCCTGTGTTGACATCAATGACGGTTAACGCTTCCGTATAGTCGAACACTATGTAGCCGCCCGATTTCAGCCAGATCTTCTTATAGGCGAGCTTTGCGATTTCGATTTCGATCCGGTAATAATCGAATATGTCCTCCCGTTCATCGAAGTGGGTGACTTCGCACTCCTCTTCCGGCAGGTTATCTTTCAGGAATTCCTCGATTATTTTGCAGACGAAGATGTCGTCGACGATGATCTTCTTGAGGCTGTGAGAGTGCAGGTCCCGTATCACCCTGAATATCATGCCGAGGTCCTGGTGAAGTATGCGGGGGGCGCGTGCTTTCTTGCCCTTTTCCTGGACGCCTTCCCAGATGCGCCGGAGAAAATTAAGGTCGGCCTCCAACTCTTCCGGGCGCTTTCCTTCACACGCTGTCCTGGCAATTAGCCCGTATCCTTTCGGGGTCAGATCTTTGAGGATTGTAGCCAGCCTTTTGCGCTCCTCCTCTCCTTCTATGCGCCGGGATACGCCTATGTGCTGGCTTCCGGGCATCAGCACCAGGAGCTTTCCGGGTAAGGTGATTCTGGACGTTACCCGGGTACCCTTCTGGCCGATAGCCTCTCTCGACACCTGTACGATGATCTCCTGCCCCTCTTCGAGCACACCCTCTATGCGTTCCTTTGGCTCAACGGGGGAAGCACTCTCTTCGAACTCCTCGTACATACCCGCGTCTATGAGCACATCCGCCACGTAGAGAAAAGCCGACTTGTCGAGACCGATGTCCACGAAGGCGGCATCCATCCCCGGCACCACCCTTGCCACCTTGCCTTTGTAGATGTTGCCTACGATGCTTTTGTCGTTCTTTCTCTCCACGAAGAATTCGACAAGAAGACCGTTTTCAAGGAAAGCGATCCTTGTCTCATTGAAGGTTACGTTGATTATCAGTTCCGCCGCCATTAATCCTTTTCTCCTCTATGCGTATGATTCTCTCAAACTGTGCGGATTGCCAGAGAGTCTTGATACCCTGCCCCCGCCAGAGCGTAAAAAGTTTCTTTCCTGCGCTCCTCCACGGAATGCCCTCGCGGACGTCATCTCCTTTTTTCGAAACGAGGAGGTATACGTCGCCCCTCTCATGCACTTTCATGCCGCCTTCCGCTAACTCCAGCACCTTCAGTCCTCGAGGCAGATGGCTGTTAATGAGATTGATGGTGCGCGTCGGCTCTACGGGAGGCGCAGCGTCGACTTCTATCTCCGCAAGCTCGCACATGCTTTCTACGCCGAGCGGAAGGGCAGGGGAGAGCGAGATGCGGGGCTTCGGATGGTATTTCCCGTGAAGGCGAAGACGCAAGTGCGAAGCCCTCAGGGCTCGGAGCAACAGGGTGACCGTGTCGAGATGCCCTATGTACCGCGCGTCGCCGTACTTGCCATACCTCAGCGTATAGGTGCTGTGCCTCTGCGGCTGAAGCGCTTCCGGGGGGCCCTCCTCCAGGGTTATTGCACGCTCGAGCGTGCTCCCTTCGCGCTTTCCCGGAGGGCAGAATAGTCCGCAGCCCGCACAGAAGTCGTAGCAGGTTTCTGTCCTTATACCTGTCTCGGCTCTGTGCAGTTCCTCGCGCATGAATGAACGGTCCACCCCGGTATCGATGAAATCCCACGGCAGAGGCCCATCCATAGCCGGCCCGGCAAGTAACTTCTCCCTCACTTCGTCATGCCGGCTGAGCCACGCTTCGTAGAGATCGGCTCTGAAAAACTCGCTCCACGCCTCCAGCCTCACGTGTTGCTCATGCAAAGAGAGGAAGAGAGGCGTCAGGCGCTCATCTCCGCGGGCAATAAGGGCCTCGGCCATTGCGCGCTTGATGTCTCGGAATCTCAGCTTGACTCCTCGCCGCGGCAGGTTCTGCCTGATGATGGAAATCTTCTCCTCCAGCACTGCCTGGGAGTCCATCGGCACCCATTGAAAAGGGGTGTGCGGCTTAGGGGTCAGGGGCGATACAGAGAGGTTGACGTCGATCCGCTGACGCACGAACGGCTCGATCACCTCGCGGATAGCAAGCAGGTCCGCTTCGGTCTCCCACGGGAAACCGATCATCACGTAGAGCTTCACGTTGCGCCAACCGTATTTCCGTAGCAGAGGCAGCTGCCTCAAAAAAAGGTCCAAATCCATGCTCTTGTTCAACCTGTCCCGAAGGCCGGGCGATGCCGCCTCAAGCGCGAAAGTAAATCCGCCCCGTGCGCCCTCTCCGAGGAGCCGTATGTTCTCTTCACTCACGCTGCCTATTTTGAGAGAAGGAAGCGAAACTGAAACGCCTTCGAAACGGGACCTTACATGGGACAAAAGCTCGTAGAGATGACTGTAATCCCCCGAGCTCAAGGAGAGCAAAGAGATTTCCTCATAGCCTGTTTGGCCAAGCGCTTCTCTTATTATCTCGGTGAGAACTGCGACGCTTCGCTCCCTGTAGGGCCTGTAGCCGAACCCCGCCATGCAGAATCTGCATCCGTTGCCGCAGCCCCTGGAAATCTCCACGTTCAACCTGTCGTGAATGCTGCTCGCCACAGGAATGGGCGGCCGGACAGGATGGTACGAGGCATCCAGATCGTCGACATAGAGCCGCCTGACGCGTTCCGCGCCCAGAAGCGGCGCATATACGCCGTCCACTGCGGCCAGTTCCTGTACCATTGTTGCTCTGGGCAGGCCTTTCATCTTCCCGAGTCTTACGAGCAGGTCCTTAATGACCGATTCCGCCTCGCCTACCACGAGCAAGTCGAAGAAGCGCTCAAAAGGCTTCGGATTGAGCACGAGCGGGCCTCCGCCGATTATTATCGGGCCCGCATCGCGCTCGGCCGCATCCAGCGGAATCGACGCGAGGTCGAGCATGTTCAGCACGTTGGTAATGTTCATCTCGTAGGTGAGCGAAAAACCAACGAGGTCCATCTGGGAAAGGGGCGTCTTCGACTCGAGGGTGAACAGGGGGATGTGCTGCTCCCTCATGTACGTTTCCATGTCGTGCCACGGTGCGAAGCAACGCTCGCACCAGACCCGGTCCATGCTGTTGGCAATCTCATAGAGAATGAAGAAACCATGGTACGACATGCCGACTTCATATATATCGGGATAGCAGAGGGCAAAACGTACGTCGACGGTCTTCAGGTCTTTGTGAGGGGCGTTTGGCTCGGTGCCGATGTAGCGCCCGGGCTTCATGACGTGGCGGGGGATATCAAGCATGCAAAACCCAGTCAAAAAAGTGAGACGTGAGCCGTAAGCCGTGAGCAGCGGGCCTTAGGCCGCGGGCAATCACTCCCGCTCCTTCATGATGCGCTGAAGATCGTTCATGACCATCCGCTGGATTCGCTCCAGCCCCTGCTGCGTGTCCGCTTCAAAACGCAGCACAAGGATGGGTTGCGTGTTCGAAGCGCGCACGAGCCCCCAGCCGTCAGGCAGTACGACCCGCACGCCGTCGATGTCGATGACGGGAAACTTCTGCCGGTAAAAGTCTGTCAGCTCTTGCACCAGGCCGAACTTCACATCTTCCGCGCAATCGACTCTGATCTCCGGCGTGGAGAACGTCTTTGGAAGATCGCTCAGGAATTGAGAGAGGGGCGCATTCCGCTTCCCCATGAGTTCAAGAAGACGCAGTGAGGCATAGACCGCATCATCGTAACCGAAAAAATTGTCGGCAAAAAACATATGTCCGCTCATCTCACCGCCCAGGACAGCATTCACTTCTTTCATCTTCTTTTTAATAAGCGAGTGGCCTGCTTTCCACATTACGGCTTTCCCGCCGTTCTTCTCTATGTCTTCGTAGAGGTTCTTGGAGCATTTTACCTCTGACACAAATGAGGCTCCCTTGTGGGCTTTCAGGATCTCCCGTGCAAAAATGATCATCAGGTAGTCACCCCAGATGATGTTTCCCTTTTCGTCGATCACGCCAATCCTGTCGCCATCGCCATCGTAACCGATGCCCAGGTCTGCACCGGTATCGAGCACGGTTTTCTTGAGAGCTTCCATATTTGTTTCGACGGTCGGGTCAGGAAAGTGGTTCGGGAAATGGCCGTCCATATCGCAAAAGAGAGGGATCACTTCCTGTCCCATCTCTTCCATGATGGGGCAGGCAACCACGCCGGCAGTGCCGTTGCCGGCGTCGACCGCTACCTTCAGTTTCCTGTCGAGGTGCAGATTTCCTCTCAAATAGCTGTAGTAGTCCGCAACAATGGTGGGATATTGGCTGCAGGAACCATTACCCTGTACAAACCGTTTCTGCTCGATGATATCGCCCAGCGACTGGATCTCGGGGCCGTAGAGTGTTGTTCTATCAAACGCCACTTTGAAGCCGTTGAACTCCGGGGGGTTATGGCTTCCCGTCACCATGACGCCGCCTTCGGCGTTCAGCTTGAAGAGGGAAAAGTAAAAGAGCGGCGTGGGCACTACACCCAGGTCGGTCACATCGAGGCCGCCCTTGACCATTGACTCGACGAGAAGGTCCCTGTAATGTTCCGAGCTGAGCCTGCAATCCCTGCCGATGGTCGCGACTCGTTTACCCCGCTCCTTCATGTAGGTCGCCAAAGCCTTGCCGATGTCTGACACAACGTCGTCCGTGAGGTCTCGCTGCACGTTGCCTCTGATGTCGTATTCCCTGAATATCGATCTATTCATCGTTCCGTCCTTTTTCTTACTCGTCAAGCAAGTGGGCTGCACCCAGCAGCGGCGCGTCATTCCCCATTCTCGCACGTTCGATTTTGAGTCCTGCAATGGAGGCCGGCATGGCCCGTCGTTGCATGACGAGCCTGGCTTCGTCGATCAGTCGCTTTGTGCCGGTCACAACCCCTCCACCCACAATGATCAACTCAGGGTTGAGAAGATTGGCAATGCTTTGAAGAGCCGAGCCAAGGTACTCAACGACCTCTGTCCATAACCGGTTGCAAAGTGCATCTCCGAGGAGATTGCCTTCTTCCAAGCGGGTCACAGTGGCGTTCTCTATTCGGCCTTCGACGATCTCCCAGAGCTTCCCACGGTAACCTTCCGCGAGGTACTGCCTCAATCTTTTCTCGATATACGAGCCGCCGCAGTATGCTTCAAAGCAGCCTTTGTTGCCGCATTGACACTGGTAGCCGTGCGGGTTAAGTGTGATGTGGCCGATTTCGCCCCCTACACCGCGAGAGCCCCGGTAGAGCCTGCCTTTCAAAATCAGGCCGCCGCCAACGCCCGTACCCAGGTAAAGAGCAACGATGTCGGAGCCCTCTTTGTGAAATCCAAACCTCCATTCGCCGTAAGCCGCTGCGTTTACGTCATTCTCAATTAGGGTACGGATACCGGTAGTTGCCTCCACGTCCTCTTTGAGCGGAGCATCTGTCCATTTGAGGTTCGGCGAGAAGATGACCTTCTTTGTCCTCTGGTCGATCTGGCCCGCGCAGGCTATACCCAGCCCTTCTATATCCTTCGGGTCCAGGGAGGCCTCCGAGAGAAGAGCGCTCACGAGACTGGTAATCTGATCTTTGACCGCGGGATAACCTTTGTCCGCTGCTGTTTTGATCTTTTTTCGAAAGGTGACGTGGCCGGACTTGCTTACGAGCCCTGCAGCGATCTTGGTGCCCCCGACATCAATGCCTATTCTCATCGTTTCTTTTTTCATGGTGAAGTGCGACACCCTTTCGATATGCGCAGAGGCTCTGAGGTGCGAGCTCTCTTCACGCAGAGACGGTCAGGACCCCGCACGTTCGCTGATGATTGATTTGACCGGTGCGGTTTTCCTTTGACATGCAATTTGCATCTTACATATTATATGTGAAACTCCTAAATCTCAAGGCCAAAAGGATAACACATGGAAAAGCAGTACATGCTTGATTACATCACACTGAAGGATTCGTGGCGTCTTTTCCACATCATGGCAGAATTTGTCGAGGGCTTCGAGAACCTCTCGGATGTGCAACCCGCAGTCACCGTGTTCGGCAGCGCCCGGGCGCAGAAGGGAGACCAGCTATACAGCACAGCTTATGAATTGGCCAGGGTCCTCGCCCGCAACAAGTTCAACCTGATCACGGGTGGCGGGCCCGGCGTCATGGAAGCCGTAAACAAGGGCGCGAAGGAAGAAGGGGTGAAATCTATCGGCATCAACATTGAATTGCCCTACGAACAAAAACCGAATCCCTTCATCACCGTGCCGTTGAGCTTCAAATATTTCTTCATCCGCAAGGTAATGTTCATCAAGTACGCAATTGCCTATGTCGTGCTCCCCGGTGGATTCGGGACGCTCGACGAATTCTTTGAGGCCGTCACCCTGGTGCAGACCAACAAGATACGACCTTTCCCGGTCATCCTCGTGGGCTCTGATTTCTGGAGCAGCCTTGTTGAGTGGATGGAAAAGAGCATGGTTGCACGAGGCACAATCTCGAAGGAAGAGATGGGGATATTCAAAGTCATGGATGATCCTGAGGAGATCGCGGCGTATATCAAAAAATTCGTAATCCTCTAGTCGCCGTTTTGCCTTCAAGCGTATAGCGTCATTGTCACTGCGCCAGTCTCCTCTCGCCACCCGTGTAGACGTGTCTGCCCCGCTTGATAAACAGTTGCTCACGGGTGCCCGGCAAAAACGGTCCTCGCTGCTTCCTCGCCCTACATCCCCGAGTTCCGTGCGTACACCAATTTCACCACTCTCGCTCACCTTGTTTTAGGCGGTTCTCCGAGGTGTGGCAGTTCCTGTGCCGTGTCGATTGCGGCAGAATTGCGACAAACATCCAACACCGGCCTCCAGCAGGTACGTCCTCTTGAAGGCGGAGCCGGCTTAGAGACCGGCCCATGCCTGCAGACTATAAATCCGAAGAACCGGTGGCGCCCCCAACTCGCTCCCCGGATACGCATAATATGCCGTACCTTCAAAGCGATACTGGAATCCATATTGCCCGAACATCTGCCGTTCTGATTCTGAGATAGTAAAGATATGCGTCCCAGCGACGGTATCGAAGAAGCGGTAGACCGGCAATGTACCGGGCTGGCTCGTGCTGTAGCCATACCAGGTGATGCCTTCATAGCGGTACCAGGGCATTGCCTGCATGACTCCGTTCTTTTCCTCCTCTGATATGGTGAAGAAGTGCGTTCCTGTGCGCGTGTCATAGAAGCGGTAGACAGGCGAAGTACCCGGCTCGCTGGTCCCAAACACATAGTGTGAGGGGCCCTGATAACGGTAATCGGGTCGCGTAAGCTCGATCGTGTCCTTTTCCGCGTCGGAAACCGTATAGAAATAGATGCCCCTCGTCATCTCGTAAAAAAGATGGACAGGAGTGGCAGAGGGCTGACTCGTCGGGTAGACGTAGTATGCGATGCCTTCCAGACTCCAGTTAGGCAAGGACTGGATGAGCCAATCTCTCTCGTCTGCCGACAGCGCGTAATAGTGGGTACCGGTTGTTGAATTCAAGAAACGGTAAACCGGCAGGGTGCCGGGCTGGCTCGTGCTGTAGCCATACCAGGCGATGCCTTCATAGCGGTACCAGGGCATTGTCTGCATAACTCCGTTCTTTTCCTCCTCTGACATGGTGAAGAAGTGCGTTCCTGTGCGCGTGTCATAGAAGCGGTAGACAGGCGACGTACCCGGCTGCATTGCCTCGTAAGCATATGCGGCGATGCCTTCATAACGGAAATTAGAGAAGAATCCGATCGCCATATCTTTTTCAACAGCGGAGATCGTGTAGAAGTGCGTACCGGTACTCATGTTATAGAGGCAATAAACGGGACTTGCCGGCACTGCGGTCTGCATGTAAGCCGAACAGCTCGCCGACGTGCCGCCATTCGATCCCTGGCAGTTCCAGGTCCACGGCCCGGTACCGCTGACCGTACTCGCGGTGCCCGCGGTACAGAGGTTGCTGCTGGGCGCCGCAGTGAAGGCCCCGCCATTGGATGAGCCGCACTGGCCATTGATTGGTGTCACACCGCTGGACTGAATGATAGCGCCGAAGTCCCCCACAGCCACGAAGGTATTGTTGTCATAGCCGATCCCATAAAGAGGAACCGTCGTAGCGGAGATTGGGGCCCAACTGGTCCCGTTGGGTGAGGTGAGGATGGTTCCAGCGTCCCCCACGGCCACGAAGGTGTTGTTACCGAACACAACCCCGTAAAGGGTATCTGCCACACCGGAGGTCCCCGGGGTCCAACTGGTCCCGTTGGGTGAGGTGAGGATGGTTCCAGCGTCCCCCACAGCCACGAAGGTGTTGTTACCGAACACAACCCCGTAAAGGTTATCTGCCACACCGGAGGTACCTGGGGTCCAGCTGGTCCCGTTGGGTGAGGTGAGGATGGTTCCAGCGTCCCCCACGGCCACGAAGGTGTTGTTACCGAACGCAATCCCGTGGAAGGCGCCTGCCACACCGGAGGCATGTGGGGTCCAGCTGGTCCCGTTGGGAGAGGTGAGGATCGTACCGCTTGAACCCACGGCCACGAAGGAGCCGTTACCGTAAGTAAGCCCATACAGGACTCTACTCGTGCCCGACGTCGCGGGTGTCCAACTGGTCCCGTTGGGAGAGGTGAGGATCGTACCGCTTGAACCCACAGCCACGAAGGAGCCGTTACCGTAAGTAAGCCCATACAGCAGCCTACTTGTGCCTGAGGTTTGGTTGGTCCAGGTGACCCCGTTGGCAGAGGTGAGGATGGTGCCGCCTAAACCCACAGCCAGCAAGGTGTTGTTGCCGTAGGCGACCCCATAGAGGGGGTTCGTTGGGCCCATGGTTTTCAACGTCCAGGCGCCCCCACTGTCCGCAGACGTGAGGATGGTGCCGATATCACCTACGGCCGCGAAGGTGTTGTTGCCGTACGCGACGCCGAAAAGCGGTCTGGCTGTGCCCGAGGGACTCAGGTTCCAGGTGACCCCGTCGGTGGAGGTGAGAATGGTGCTGGCAAGGATACCTCCTCCCATCGCCACAAAGGTGCCATTGCCATACGCGACTGCGTACAGGACATCGTACACGTCCGGGTTTCCGCTCCAGTTCCAGTTTACCCCGTCGGGTGAGATGAGGACGTCACCCAGCTCACCGACCGCCACGAAGATACCGTTGCCATAGGTGACGCCGTAGAGGATTTCTGTTACTCCCGAGCCTCTTTGGTTCCATGTCACGCCGTCGGCAGAGGTGAGGATGGTGCCCGTCGTTCCCACGGCCACGAACGTGCTGTTGCCATAGGTGACGTTGTTAAGGGCTTCTGTCACTCCCGAGGTCCGGCTGGTCCAGCTAACCCCGTCGGCAGAGGTGAGGATGCTGCCCGTCGTTCCCACGGCCACGAAGACACCATTGCCGTAGGTGACCCCGCTGAGCGTTGTTGTCACCCCTGAGGTCTGCCTGATCCAGCTAACCCCGTCGGCAGAGGTGAGGATGGTACCGCTCCAACCCACGGCCACGAAGACACCATTGCCATAGGTGACCCCGCTGAGCGTCGTTGTCACCCCCGAGGTCTGCATGGTCCAGGTGCCCCCGTTATCGGAAGAGCTGAGGATGGCGCCGACATCACCCACGGCCACGAAGACGCCATTGCCGTAACCGACGCCCGTGAGTGGGTTACCCTGCGGCAAAGGGTTTCTCCAGTGCCACGCGTCGAGAGGGTCGGCATAGGACAAACCAGCATGGGAGAAAAGAAGGCCGTAGAGAAGCAATGTACAGGCGGAGAGCAGACTGCAAAAACGCTTTTTCATAGTGGACTTCCCTTCAAATAATCAGTTTTTAGACAATCCCATTTCTTCCCCGACGAGGGCTTTAGTCTATTGGCAATTGAAATAAGATTGCCGCGTGGCCGAAACTGAGGATCGGTCCACCATGGACAGTCTAAATTTCAATCCTCACGTCGCAACCAATATGCCAGATTGCTTTCCTTATCGGAAGTTTTGAATACGTTGTAAATACGAGGTCTTATACATTTACAGCTGCATCGAAACAACAGTATATATATTGCAGAACTGCAATAATTTACATTTCAGATGACTACATTATATTGCATAATTGCAATAGAAGGCAGGCAGAGGCATCTGAATGTTCTGCAAATCCTCGCACTCGCCATGAAAGAGCCTAATCGGGTGGTGCCTTTACTAAGGGAGGCCAACCGAGCTTCGCGTCACAATCCTCACGACAGTACCCGCAAAAGAATTTAAGTGGATTGCCGTTGTCTTTGAACATTACCGCTTGGTCTTCCTTTGAGTATGACTTGCCGGTTCCCTTATGTTTCACAATAGGCACAAGAATTGCATAAATTTCAGGTACCATGAATCCTAAAGGATTTCTTACCGGACGCGGCGGTTCCACCTCCAGGGGGACAAACGCCGCGTTGCTCTTCGGCGAGGTTGAGGAGAAACCGGAGAACAAACCGAAGCAAGCACTCATAAACGAACTTACCAGCCTCAGGCAGCGAGTCAGAGAGCTCGAAGGCCTTGAGGCCAGCAGAACCTGGACCGAGAAGGCTTTGAGAGAAAGCGAGCAACGTCTCCGCCTTCTCCTGGAGAGCACGGAAGATATCATTGTCGCCATGCTCGATGTGCATGGGCGGTGCCTCTATTACAACGGCCCGAGCCGGTACGCGCTGAAGCCCGAGGATGTCATAGGAAAGACAGCAGCCGATTTTCTTGACCCCACGATAGCCGCCAGCGTTCTGGTGAGAGTCAAACATGTCGCCGCCACGCGCCAGAGTCTCAACTTCGAGCAGAAGGTCCCGTGGCGCAGAAAGACCATGTGGTTTCTCACGCAGATTTCTCCTGTCGTGGATAAGACCGGCGACGTCTCGGCGGTTGTCTTCTTTGCCAGAAATATCACGGAGCGGAAACGCGCCGAAGAGTCCCTGCGCCTGGCCAACATGCTTCTCGAGAGAACCTTCGCGAGCCTCAAGGAAGCCGTTTTCGTCATGGACCAGTCGGCTCACACTATCATCACCTGCAACAGCGCGGTGGAGGAGATCTTCGGCTACAAGAAAGAAGAGGTGATGGGTAGAACGCTCGGATTTTTGCATCAGAGCAAAGCCGACTATGACGTGTTTTACAATCGTCTCTCGTCGGCGCTCGTCGGTGAAGGGCTGTTTAACGCGGAGTTCCCGGCACGGCGTAAAGACGGGACGCTCATTATCACCGAGTGCACGGTGACCGAAACCTCAGATGATTCCAGCGGACGGGCTGTACTGGTTATCGTCGTCCGGGACATCACTGAGCGAAAGCGGTCGGAAGAGCAACTGAAAATTGCTCTCAAAGAAAAGGAAGTACTGTTGAAGGAGATCCATCACCGTGTGAAGAACAACCTCGCAGTCATATCGAGTCTTCTCAACATGCAGTCGAAGTACATCAAAGACAAGAAGACGCTTGAAATCTTCCGCGAGAGCCAGAACCGGGTCAAGACCATGGCGCTCATCCATACAAAACTTTATCAGTCAAGCGATCTCGCGCAAATCGATTTCGCAGACTATATCCGGAAGCTGGCCGCCGATCTTATCGACTCGTATCGTCTCGAGCGGGATTCGGTTGTCCTCCTTCTTGACGTGAGGGATGTTTATTTCGATGTCAATGTTGGCATACCGTGCGGTCTTATCATCAATGAGCTCCTCACGAACGCCCTCAAACATGCCTTTCCACACGGCCGCAAGGGGGAAGTCAGTGTCAGGCTTACCCCTCGTGATGAAGGCGTAGCACTCGTTGTCTCGGACAATGGGATAGGTTTTCCTGAGCGTATCGATTTTCGCAACACAGAGTCACTCGGCTTCCAACTGGTGACCGCTCTTGTGGATCAATTGGGCGGAACGATGGAGCTTTCAAGGAACAACGGCACCACCTTCACCATCTCCTTCCCGAAGCAGGGCTAGTTAAAATTCTAAATCCGAATATCCAAATCCCAGACAAATCCCAATCTTCAAAATTCTCAAACCTGAAGGCGCGGCAGTCCAAACGCGTTCGGGACATTTGGTAGTGGGTAATTCGAGACCGTTTAGAATTTCGAGCTCAGGATTTAGAAGTTTTCTTCGAGGAACGCATTGACAAAGACCTTAATATGGTGGCACAAAAAGATAGGAGGCTGAAGCGTGATCTACGCTGCTGGCGGTATAGTCTGGAAAGATACCCCCGAGGGGCGCAAGCTTGCCGTGATCCATAGGTCGCGGTACGATGATTGGTCGCTGCCCAAGGGCAAACTGAAGGGGGATGAGACGTGGGAAGAGGCTGCTGTCAGGGAAGTGAAGGAAGAGACCGGCTGTGAAGTGCGGATAACAGGCTTTGCAGGCTCCACTTCATACCAGGCTAAGGGAAAACCCAAGCTCGTGTTGTACTTTGCGATGGAAGCGGTCAATGAGTGCCTGTTCACCGATACGTCAGAGGTGAAGGAGGTGCTCTGGCTTTCTCCAGAAGAAGCCCTCGACAAACTCGATTACGAGGTGGAGAGAGATCTGCTTTCTAAGTCTTTTGCTCCAACTCCTTGAACATTGTCTCAAATTCTTTTGACTTGAGATGTAGTTCAAGTGAGGCCTGCTCCAATTCCTCAAAAAGAGCTTCAATTTTCTTTCTGGACTCGTGGATCGAAATGGAAAGCGCAGCTATCGATCTTCCGGACCCTTGCTGCGACGCCCGAAGAAGGGTGGCATTGTCTTCCTTTACCTGCTCCTCGAGGGCAATTATCTGCGACTCAAGCTCACGAACGCGACTCTGAAGAGGCGTCAAGGCGCGTGAGCGGTTGCCGATGATCTCCGCGCGGATCCTTCGCAGGTCTCTTCTTTCTGATTTCTTTCTTTGTATTTCAGGAATGCGAGACGTCTCGTTCGGCGCAGTCTCTTCGTCTTTCCAGCCGACGCGGTCGAGAAAGTCCTGGTAGGTTCCTTCGAACAGCCAGGGACGATCGCCGTCGAAAACCACGAGACGCGTGGCGACTGCATGGAGTACCATCTCGCTGTGCGTGGCAATCAGCACAGCACCCGAAAAGGCATCCATCGCATCGATCAGGGAATCTATAGACTCCATGTCCAGGTGGTTTGTGGGTTCATCCAGCAGTAGCAGATTGACGGGAGTAACGAGAAGCTTGGCCAGCAGCACGCGGCTCTTTTCCCCGCCTGAGAGCACCCCCACCTTCTTCAGCGCTGCGCTGCCTTCGAAAAGCATGGCACCGCAAATGTTGCGGATAGTATTAGGGCTCAACTCACCGTTCACCGAGAGCACCTCTTCCTGAACCGTGTTGTCGGGATCGAGCCGGTCGATGTTCGTCTGGCCGAAGTACGCGCTCTTCAAATTTTCGTGGAAGGTTACAAAGCCATGCATCGGTTTCAGTTCTCCCGCCAGAAGATTGAGAAGCGTGGTCTTACCCTTGCCGTTCTTGCCGATGATGCCTATGCGGTCCTTTCTCCCGACTGCCATGCTCAGTTCGGAGATAAGCGGAGATTCCTCGCTGAAAGAAAAAGATATCTCATGGGCCTCGAGAACCCATTTTCCATGGAAGGGAGCATGAGGGAACTCAAAATCAAGGTTACGCGGCTTGTCCAGTTTCTGTAATTTCTCTTTCTTCTGGAGGGAGCGGATGCGCGACTGGACAGCACGGGCGCGGGTCGCCTGTGCACGGAATCTATTTATAAACTCTTCCAGTTCCTTCCGTTTCCTCTCTTCATGGACCCGCGTCTTCTCGTGGATCTCTTCTTCGAGCACTATCTGTTCGTAGAGTTTACCCGTTGATCCCGAGACCTTGCGTATTTTGCGGCGATGGATACCCATGGTGTGGGTTGTGACGCTATCCATGAAGGCCCGATCATGGGTGATCAGGATAAGCTCATTCTTCCACTCGCGCAGAAATCTGGTCAGCCACCGCACGGAGACAATGTCCAGGTAGTTCGTGGGCTCATCCAGAAGGAGAAGGTTTGGCTGACCGGCGAGCACGCGGGCGAGGTTGAGCCGGATCTGAAAGCCTCCGGACAACTCCAGAGGATTACGCCCGAAGTCTGTTTCAAGGAACCCCAAACCAAGCAGGATAGCTTTGACTTTGTAAGACGTATCCCGTCCGTCATCCTCCTGCTTCAGGTCTCGGCATGCCTCTTCGAGGACTGTTTCTCTGCTGAAGTCCACGTGTTGTGAAAGATGCCCTAAGGTATAGTATTTGGGCGTGGTGATCGCCCCTGAATCGCACTGTTCTTCTCCGAGGAGCAGCCGGAACAGAGTCGTTTTTCCGCTGCCGTTCCTGCCCACGAGGCCCACGCGTTCCTGGCTGCTGACAGTAAACGTGACATTATCGAAAATCACGTGTTCAGCGTAAGACTTGGTGAGGTTTGAGACGGTGAGCACGCAGTTATATTATAGGTCCGGGGTGTATGGGTCAAGGGGCACCTTACCACATTACAATTATCAAGTTAAAAGGCTGGCTAGATGCCGATCCACGTAACGCACAAGTAATACTTGACAAGCCGAGTAGGAAATACTATAGTATCCCCACCTTCGTAGAGGAGCAATGAGAGGCTCACCACAACACCACAAGGGTATACGTTACCAAAACTCCCGCTCAAGGGTCAGCCTATGGATAATGCACGGCCCCGCCCGGGGCTAGCCATGGCACGTCAGCGACTGAGCGTGTGCAATAATCCAGCGCGACTCGAAGCCTCGCTTCATTCCTGACGTCCACCACCATCACACACGCTGCAGCAGCATCAAGAGCGATCTAACCAGAGCCGGATGGGCAACAGCTTCATGTATCGCTCGGGGCGAAGCAATAACGGAGAAAGGGCGCGGACCGGCAGCCGGATAAAAGAAGAGATAAAGCGAGATAAGGAGAACACAAATGAAAACCATAGAAGAGATAAACGAAAAGATACAGCAGGGCAAGGCGGTAGTCGTGACTGCTGAAGAGATGATTGGCATCGTCAAGGACAAAGGCGTCAAGGCGGCTTCCGAACAGGTGGACGTTGTCACCACCGGCACGTTCGGCCCGATGTGTTCCAGTGGATTGTTTATCAATCTCGGCCACAGCAAGCCCAGAATAAAACTGGGCGGCGGAAGTTGTTACCTGAACGATATCCCCTGCTATGCAGGGCTCGCCGCTGTTGACATTTACGTGGGCGCGACTGCGATTCCAGACGACGATCCCCGCAACAAGGTCTACCCGGGAGCCTTCAGTTACGGCGGTGGCCACCTGATCGAAGACTTTGTCGCAGGACAGGATATCAGGCTTGAGGCTCACGCCTACGGCACAGACTGTTACCCACGCAAGAAAATTGAGACCTATATCAACAAGGACTCGGTGAACGAAGCCTACCTTTTCAATCCAAGGAACAGTTACCAGAACTACAACATTGCGGTGAACCTTTCCGACAAAGTGATCTATACGTACATGGGCACCATAAAACCGAACATCGGCAACGCCAACTACTGCAGTGCGGGGCAGTTATCGCCCCTTTTGAAGGACCCGAAGTACAGGACCATAGGGATAGGAACGAGGCTTTTCCTGGGAGGCGGCGTCGGTTACGTGGCATGGCAGGGGACACAGCACAGCCCGGAGATCTTGCGCAGCCCTGACGGGCTCCCGCGGGCCCCCGGCGGCACACTCGCGCTGATAGGAGATACGAAACAGATGAGCCCTGACTACGTGAAAGGTGCGAGCTTCACTGGCTACGGCGCCACGCTGATTGTGGGCGTGGGTGTGCCCATACCAATTATCGATGAAGAGATGGCTTACTTCACCTCTCGCACCGACGCTGATCTTTACACGCAGATCGTCGACTACAGTGACGATTATCCCAACCGCGTTGCCAGGAGCCTTGGCGAGGCAAGTTACGCGCAGCTTAAGTCAGGTAAGATCGTGATAGAGGGCAAAGAGGTGCCGACCTTTCCCATCTCCAGTTACTCGAAGGCGCGTGTCATTGCCTCTGCGTTAAAAGAATGGATCGTCTCCGGAAACTTCCTGCTTACGAACCCCGTAGCGCCCCTGCCTGGCGCGGGGTCGGGCATCAAAATGAAAGTACTCGAGGACAGGCAGGTGCTGAAGGAGAAGACCGCATAGGTGCGGCTCGGCCGACGCGATCGCGGACGCCGTTCTTCAAGGCTGCACTGCCAACCATTGTCAAACAGGCGGGAGAGAAACCTCCCGCCTGTTCTACTCTCAACGAGCAATACTTTTTTCATTGCTCCATATCGGCTATAATTAGAAGCTCGCATGAAAAAGAACATAGGAAGATTTCACGTCATCACCGACACTGTGCTGCAGACCTGTCGTTCACACGCAGAGCTTGCAGCGCTTGCTATAGCGGGCGGTGCGGATACCATCCAGTTGCGGGAAAAGGGCGGATCGACCAGGGAGATGATCCGCGCGGCCGAGCAGATGCAGGGATTGTGCAGGAACGCCGGAGTGATCTTCATTGTTAATGACCGTGTAGACGTGGCGATCGCGTCCGGCGCTGACGGCGTTCATCTGGGGCAGGATGATTTTCCGATTCCCCTGGCAAGGAAGCTCCTCGGAGATAAGGCTATCATCGGCGGCTCGGCAGGCACCATGGAAGAAGCACGGAAGTGTGTCGAGGAAGGGGCGGACTATATAGGATTTGGACCGGTCTTCCCAACAGGATCAAAGGCAGACGCCGGCCCCGCAAGCGGGCTGGATCTTCTGGAACGCATCGTATCGACCATCCCTTTGCCGATCGTCGCCATAGGCGGCATTACCACCTCAAATACCCCGCTTGTCATGAAAGCAGGTGTACACGGCATTGCAGTGATCTCAGCGGTGTGCTGTCAGGACGACCCCGCACAGGCCGCCAAGTGCCTGCTGGCCTGTATCGGAGAGCCGCATGCCTGAGACGGTTAGCGACATAGGCGAGTTCGGGTTGATTGCAAGAATCAGCGACCTGATCGACAGGGAGGGCGTCCGTTCTGATAGAGTCACCCTAGGCATCGGCGACGACACCGCTTCCTTCCTGCCGCGGGCCGGGTACGAAATCCTGGTCACGTGCGATGCTCTCGTCGAAGGCAGACACTTCCTGCTGGAGCGCATCAGTCCCTTTGACCTGGGAAGTCGCGCGATGACGGTTAACATCAGTGACATAGGAGCCATGGGCGGAAGGCCCGTGTATGCGCTTGTCTCACTGGGGCTCAAGGCGGAGATGTCTGTCAGCGATGTGGAAGAGTTGTACCGGGGATTTCTCGCCGAATTGAACCCGTTCAATGCTGCGGTTATCGGTGGCAACCTCACCAGGTCGGGGAACGGTATGTTCATCGACGTCACGCTCATAGGTGAGATTAAGCGGGGAAGAGGAGTACGCCGCTCGGGCGCGAAAGCCGGGAATGCCATACTCGTCACAGGGTA
>DATKNH010000057.1 GCA_035541455.1 Syntrophorhabdales bacterium | reverse complement strand
ACCACGTGATCCGTAAAATTCGTGGATAACATCACGCCTCTAGCGTAGTGGGGGTTCTGCGGGCCAGAGAGATCACGGACAACGCCGACAGGAGCCCACGTGGTTGATCCTTTCGAAGCGTTACCCTGTTCTATGATATATGACCCGTGTGCAGCATCAAACGCTACCCTGTGTTGCACCCCATGAGAAACCGCCCTCATCTTCGCCAGCTGCAGGTCGGTCACCAGTTGTCGCGCTGCCTTCCATACCGTGTACTTCTCGATCCATCCCGAAAGATTCGGTAGTGCGAGCGTTACACAGACAGCAAGGACTATCAGGACAACGAGCAGTTCGAGTAGGGTAAGCCCTCGAGAGGGAGGCTCATTGCGGCGACATGAGACTGAGGAAGGCATACATCACCCTGTTACCTGCCAGGACGTAGAAGAGCGCTCCAAGAGAGAGAAAGGGCCCGAAGGGAATGGCATACTTCGTGTCCTCATGCTTGATGAGCATCACTGGAATACCGACGAGGGTGCCGAATAAGGAGCCGAAAACAAGAGCGAAGAGGACCCCCTTTATGCCGCAAAATGCGCCGATCATGGCCAGGAGCTTGATGTCTCCCCCGCCCATGCCTTCGCGCTTACGCAGTAACTCGTAGCCAGCGGCAATGGCCCAGAGTATGCCTCCACCTAGTACTATTCCCAGTAAGGCGTCCACATAATTGAAAGTGGACCTGAAAAAGCAGAGCGCACCTCCCGCCATCACGCCTCCCAGGCTGAGCACATCTGGAATAATCTTGAACTCAAGATCAATGAAAGATATGACAATCAGAAGAGAGACAAAGAGCAACATCACCGCGAGGTCAAGCGAGAAACCATAGAGTTGAAAAACAACCGCGTACAGCAGAGCGGTTAAGAGTTCGACCGTGACGTACTGCAACGAGATGCGAGCACCGCAGTGGCGGCATTTGCCTTTCAGCACCAGGTAGCTGACGAAGGGTATATTATCGTAGAAGGCTATGTGTGCTCCGCAGTGCGGGCATGAAGAGCCCGGCGTTACGATAGATCTTTCTCTGGGGAGTCTGTAAATGCAGACGTTGAGGAAACTGCCGATCACTGCGCCCAGCACAAAGAAAAGCAAGTTCGGGGCTATGTTCATCACGTATCCATCATCTTACCACACATTCTGAGCAGAGGCGTGGGCGTTGCCCCCGCGCATAGCAAGAGACATGCTCGTCGCAAGGAACGCGATGAGCATGTCCGACTACTATAACTATCGTTTTTTCCTCGCATGCCAAAGAAAGGGGGCCTGGCATCAAGCCCCCTTCAAAGTAATAGAACGCTAACTAGCTTTTCGGCATATAGGAGACAGGTACTGATCCACCCCAAGTCCAGGTCTTGCAGGTCCCGTCCGGCGTCAGCGTGAGTGTCTGGCCGTTGACGTCAGTGTTCACGTCATTCAGCGCCCCTTTAGCTGTGCCTATCCCGGCTGTTATGACGCCACAGGTACCGACACCAGCAGCCACGTCGAATGCTGCATACTGTGCAGCCACGTCGATACCATAATTGGTCTTGATGGCAGCGACATTGGCTGCCACTGGAGTTGAGCCATTCTCGACAAAATAGGCTGACACTGCCGTCTTTATGGCGCCCATGGAATGGACAACGCCTGCAATCTTTGCCCTGCCAGTGTATCCTGTGTATGCTGGAATTGCGATGGCTGCGAGAATACCGATGATTGCAATAACGATCAATAATTCTATCAGGGTAAAACCTTTCGTGCCTCTTCTAATCTTCATGTTGCATTCCTCCTGGGATTTTTGATTATAAATTCCTTTGTTGCCGATTGGTAGCTTTCTTTCACCTCCCTCCCCCTATAATTGGTTTTCCGAATCTCTTGTGAACATGCGTCCATCGCCGGGTAAAATGCAAGGCGTATGCCAACGCTATCAAGTCTGTAACTCCACATGACAGCTGGGTTTCACACATGGGACCTCCTTACGAGATAAACAGTGCTGGGCGTTTTTGGCCTGTCTTGCTTTTTCGACCATGATCATCTCGGGCCGCTTTCGCTCTGTCCTCATGACGCAAACCCCAGAAATTAGAGGCCCCCTGGATTGCCGGAGTGCGCAGAGCACAGCGTGTGGCCGTTTTTGGTATGCTGGGCGTTTTCGGCTGTCCGGTTGATCATGCTCTGACGCTCATTCTGCTGATTGAGTTATGCTATATTTCTCGATCCAGCGTAAGAGCGCGCGCCTGCTCAGACCCAGTCTTCGCGCTGTCTCGCTTTTATTTCCATCGCAGGCAGCGAGGGTCGCCTCCAGGTGGTTCCTTATGACGGCGGCAAGAGATGAGCCTGAGGCAGAACGCCTGTGATTCGACTCCCGCAGATAGGCGGGCAGATGTTCCACCTTTATGAACGACTCTGTCGCAAGAATCACCGATTGCTCGATAACATTTTCCAGCTCGCGCACATTGCCCGGCCAGTCATGCGACATCAGGAGAGCCTGGGCGGCCCTCGAGATGCCCACGATCTTTTTTCCTGTGGCGGCATTCGATTTATTGAGGAAGAAGCGCGAGAGCAGCGGTATGTCGTCCTTACGTTCGCGAAGCGGAGGGACTGTGATTACCAGGGGCGTGACCCTGTAGAAGAGGTCTTCCCGGAACCTGCCGTTCTTCGCCTCATGGGAAAGGTTCTTGCTCGTTGCAGCTATTACACGGCATTTGGCATGTATCACCTGGCTGCTTCCGACCGGCCTGAATTCTCCGTTCTGCAGTACTCTGAGCAGGTGAGGCTGAAATGAAAGAGGGAGTTCCCCTATCTCATCGAGAAAGAGGGTGCCTTCACCGGCAGCCTCGAACAGGCCGACCTTGTCCTTAATTGCGCCGGTAAATGAGCCCTGTTTGTGGCCGAACAACTCAGACTCGATGAGGGACTCGACGAATCCACCGCAATTGCACACGAGCAGCGGATCTTTCTGTTTTGCGCTCAAGCTGTGGATGGCCCTGGCAACAATCTCTTTTCCTGTTCCGGTCTCACCCATAATGGTGACCATCTTGAAATAGGGTGCTATCCTTCTTATGAAGGAGCAGATCTCCAGCATCTTCGGGTTTCTAGCGACAATGCCTGCGAACGTGTACTTCGAATCAAGTTGTTCTTCGAGGCGCGCAGTCTCTTTCCTTACCTCGAACATGTCGGCTATGTCGTCGATTGCCGCCTTAAGCCGGTCGAGATCGAGGGGTATTGGAAAATGAGCCCAGGCGCCCTCCCTGATCGCTTCGACCCCATCCTCACCATTGTGGCCGAACAGAATTACTTCCACCCTTGGATCTGCGAGCTTGATGGACGGCACCACTGAAGAATCGGCATCCGACAACACAAGGTTGTAATTGCCGGAAACTACTTTTTGCTGGAGACTTCCATTGCCATTGTGCACGTCCACCTGGTGTCCTTCCAGAACGGGAAGGAAATCGGTGGGTGAATTCTTAACCGAAAGAAAGACTCTAAGCAAAGCGCACCATCAGTGCCACACGTGACTTATTAGTGTTATCGGCGCATCCGCATAAGTTTTAAATAGATTTTTCCCGGGCGAATATTATAGGGCTGCGCATCTCAAGTTTTTTTTGGATAGTCCGAAAACAACTACGAACCTGATAAAGGCAAACCATTCGAAAGAATGGGACGCAAAGCCACTGGCCTAAAGCTCTGTTGTACAGTGCTATGGCAGCAGGGTTGCCGGGTGATGCAAGGGTTGCTCCTGCGTGTATGGCAAGGAGCGACCGCACAAGCGCCCTGTGCACCTCCCGGATGATGCGGCACGAGAACTGCATCTTGTGGGAGGAATAGAGTGCTATCATCTGGTCTTGAGCACGGCGCGCCCGAACCTTCTTCCAACTCTACTCCATTTTCGCCTCCCCTGAGACTCGTGCACAGCTCTACGCTTCGGTACTCGGGGCCGGGCCTTTCGGGTATCCCACGGTGGGAGCTCTGGGCGAAGTGTGCGATCGCTTTTGCCGCTGCCTCAGTTCTCGCTGCGGCCTGGTGGTCGGGGATTTTCACCACGCTCTTCAGGCTGGTTCCTGATACCCCTTTTGGCACTCTCTGGCTTTTCTCTTTAACAAGCTATGGCTTGATTCATTACGCGGCTATGGTATGGCGTGTCTATCTCTGGCTCCGTTACCGTCCGTTGCCGGCTGTGCAGGAGAGCGAGTTGCCCTTTGTCTCCGTGATCATCCCTGCTTACAACGAGGGTGCTCTCGTGCAAGAATCCATCCTGTCCGCCACACATTGTTCTTATCCGAGGGACAGACTCGAGGTAATTGTCGTCGACGACGGGAGCACTGATGACACATGGCAGCACATCCGTAGGGCTGCCCGCCAAGCGCCCATCGATGTCCTCACTATTCGAAGTCCTGAAAACAAAGGCAAGAGAAACGCTCTTTATGCGGGTTTTTGCAAGGCCCGGGGTGAGATATGGATCACTGTTGATTCCGATAGCATTGTGGAGCGCGATGCGTTTACAAACGGAGTCAGCGCTCTGGTACGCGATAAAAAAATTGGCTGTGTGGCCGGCAATGTTAAGGTGCTGAACCGCAATGACAGTCTTATAACCCGTTTCCTCAAGGTCTCCTTCTCACTCTCGTTTGGTTTCTCAAGAGCTTACCAGAACGAGTTGCGCGGGTTGCTTACCACTCCAGGGGCACTTTCCATCTACCGGGCAAAGGCCGTCAGGTCGGTCCTTTCCAGATGGATCAATCAGACATTCATGGGAGCCCCCTGTGTAACCGGTGAAGACCGTGCTTTGACAAACCTCATCACGGCGCAGGGCTACCACGCGGTTTTCCAATCTAATGCTGTCGTATGGAGCGAAATGCCGACTACCTATGTGGCCATGTCGAAAATGTTCCTCCGGTGGGCCCGGAGCAACATACGGGAGACTCTATTTCTCTTTACCTATCTCTTTAAACGGTTTCGTCCCGATTACGTCTGGGGTTTCCGGATCAATTCGGTACTGGTCGCTTCAACTCTTGTGATACCCTATCTGCTCATTGGGCAGAGCTGCGTGCTGTTGATGGTGGCTACCCCACTGTGGTTCTTCCGTCATGCGGTAATGCTCACGCTGCTTGGCGTGACCATGAGTCTCATATACTACCGCAACGAAAAGGACTCTGATTTTCTCTGGGTGATTCTGTACGAATTCTTCTGGGTTGTAGCGTGTCAGTGGATTATGCCGTACGCTTTTCTGACCTGCCGTCACCAGGGGGCCTGGATCACTCGAGGGCCCGCGCCGAACTGTAGCTCTAATTCTCGTGAAGGAAACACGCAACGCGATGGTTAGACGGCCCCGCGAGTAAAGGCGTCTCCTTGCAGCACATCTCTCTTCTTTGGCCACATCGCCCTGAAAAGACGCAACAATCTCCCTCGCGTGTGCCCTCCTCTTCGCCGCTATTCTCCGCCATGATTGACGCATGCATGAGTACCCTGGTGTACGGATGCAGCGGGTTTGAAAAGAGCTCTTCAGTCTCTCCCGATTCGACAACTACGCCCTGGTACATGACCAAAATACGATCGGAAATAAACCTCACTATATTGAGATCGTGAGAGATAAAAAGCATGGAAATACCCAGTCGCTCGCGTATATCCAGAAAGAGATTGATTATCTGAGCCTGCACGGAAACATCGAGTGACGAGACAGGTTCATCGGCTACGATGAAGGAAGGAGAGGTTGCCAGGGCTCTGCCGATAGCCACGCGCTGCCTTTGCCCCCCACTCATCTCGTGGGGAAACTTCTCAAGGAAGTCTTCGTCGAGCCCGACGTTTTTCAATAACTCGCGAACCCTTTCTACCAAGGCTTTCTTTGCTACTAGGCGGTGGACCAGAAGCGGTTCGGCAATCGCAGCAAACACTCTCTTTCTCGGGTTGAGAGAGGAAAAAGGATCTTGAAATATGATCTGCATTTCCTTGCGTAGAGGCATTCGTTCCTTGTGTGGAATGTTGATCCAATCGCGCCCCATGAAGGAAATGCGTCCCCCGTCGGGCTTCTCGAGCATCGTCACGCATTTTGCTACTGTGCTTTTGCCGCAGCCGCTCTCTCCCACAAGCCCAAGGGTCTGTCCCTTAGCCAGCTCAAAAGAGACGTTATTCACCGCGCGTATCGCCTCCTTATGCACAGCGAAAGGGGTTCTTCGTATTTCGTAGGTCTTTCTCAGTTCTGATACAGATAGCATCGCACCAGTCTTTCCTGCACCGCATACATAGGTGGCTCGTCTACCTTGCACCTATCCATCACGTAAGGGCACCTTGGGTTAAACTTGCATCCTGAAGGCAGGTCGGATAGCCGCGGCACTGCACCGGGAATGGCCTTCAGCCTGCGTCGGTCGTGCGAGAATCGCGGCATTGAATCCAGGAGCCCCTTGCTGTAAGGATGCAGAGGCTCTTCAAAGAACTGTTTCACCCTTCCCTTCTCCACCATCCTTCCGGCATACATGATCCCTATCGAATTCCCTGTGCGTCTAATTATATTCAGATTGTGCGTGATGAAAAGCATTGACAGGTGGTATTCGGAGATCACATGCTGGAGAAGGCGCAGGATTTGCGCTTCAACTGTGACGTCGAGCGCTGTTGTTGGTTCGTCTGCTATGATAAGGGACGGATTGCACGCGATGGCTATCGCAATCAAAACTCGCTGCCGCTGCCCACCGGAAAGCTGATGGGGATACTGCAGGTAGCGTTTGTCTGGTTTATCGAGACCCACTTTCTGCAAGAGGTCGAGGGAGATCTGCTTCGCTTCTTCCTTTGAAAGTGCCTTATGTACAATAAGGCCTTCCGAGAGTTGGTCACCGACACGAAGTACCGGATTGAGGGACGTCAACGGTTCCTGGAAAACCATGCCCATCTTGTTTCCGCGTACCTGTTGCATTTCTTTGCGGGAGAGCGAAATCAAGTCCACATCCTCAAACAGAATTCTTCCCTTCACGATCCTGCCGGGAGGCGGTACCAGCTTCATTATGGAGAGCGCCGTCATGGTTTTTCCGCAGCCGCTCTCACCCACGAGGCCGAAGATTTCTCCTTTGTCGATATCGAAATCGACACCGTCCACGGCTTTCGTTATGGTACCGTTGGCGTAGAAATACGTGTGGAGATCTGAAACGGAAAGTAAGCTCATACACTCACACAAATCAGGAAATAAGCGTAGCACGGCGGACCGGGCCTTTCAAGGCGCGGATAGGCCGCTCGCACCTTCCCCAGCCCTTCCGCTGCGTTCGCTCCGAAAAGGTCCTTCCGTCCTGTCCTTAATATCTGCTAAGTAGCAGGCTTTGTGGCATTTGGATTCGGATGGGAGGCTCAAGATGCAACTGCTAGAGGCAATTCGGATTCGAGATGGAGACCGAGGCAGCAGCGAGGAGTTCGACGCCGGCGTACTTATAGTACGTCAAGGAAGAACGACGCAGCGATAACGAAGGTATACGCTTGAAACCGAATTGCCGTCAGTTGGTTACGACGCGCCAGCCTAACTTCATCACATACCGCACGCGAGGTGTACCCGGCGGCAGGTGATTCACATCGATACCATACGACCAGACCCGGTTCGGCGGATTGTAGACGGTTCCGGTCCCCGGCCAGTTGGAGTTTGCCTGAGCGCTCTGCCAGAGACAGACGAGCGAGCCCCTGTAAGTGAAATTGACGCCGGACCAGTTCTCCAGGAAACGTACGAGGTTCTCGAGCCCGCCGCTGTATTGGCTGCCGGCTGTATCCTTGTTCCCAACCATGAATGCGGCATTTACGGTTGTCGCAGCTGCTGTTCTGCTGCTGATACTTGTGCCCGAGTTGTACGTATCCCTCCAGTTGCTCGAGAGTACGGTGACCGCGTCTGCCGCAATGGCCGAGGGATTGTTTGCGGTGTTGTAGTTGCCCTCGACATACACAGGGTTGTTGGTTGCGATCGTGAGTCCTGTTGCCGGGATGCTTCCGCCGTTCTCCAGCCGTACTGCCTTGGAACCTGTCGAAGACGTAGAGGACACGTAGAGAATGCCGGGATCGCAGGAAGCAGGGGGGTTGTTAAGCGCAGCCATCGCAGCCGGACTGTTCTGGAGCTTTGTCAAATCGAGATCATACGTGTTCTGCACGCCGCCCTGTCGGTAATCGTACAGAGTGCCCGTTGTGAGGGGATTGACATTATGGGTGGCGTCCCCGCCTGGGTCGATGATAAGGTTCCCGTGCGTATCCTTATAAGTAGCGTCGTAATAGCGGAGATCCAGGGCAGCGCCGCTCTTATTCCTTGCCACGCCGTCGACGATGCGAAGGCCCGCGCTCTGGTAGAGGCTTCCTGTTCCAGTGCCCACGAGGTCGATCGGCTGGCCTGTTGACGTGGGCATGGGCACGTTCAGCGCCGTGATGCCGTGGTCTACTGTCTTTACTTGCCCGAGCCACGTGGTTTGCGACTGGGTGGTCCAGTTGGCTGAAGTGCTGTCGATGTTAAGCAAGGGGGTAGAACCCTGGCCGTTGCTGATATAAACGTTGTGGTTGGTTGAACCGCCATCTTTTCTATACGCATAGAGATTCTCGGCCGATGTGATCGGTGCATTGACCGTGAGGCTCACGCTGGAGCCCGATTCGGCCATATAGACATTGCTGTTCGTATGGATTCTGCCTATGCCATTGGCACCTGCCGTGAAGGTCATATTCGCGCCCGGGAGCATTTCGAGGTCATGATTGTAAAAGACGCCAAACTGGAAAATAGGGATCAGCTGGTCTTCCACATCAATAGTCACCATACCCATCGCGCCGGTCTTATTTTCCGTGGCGGTAGGAGCGATACGCCAGCGCTGCACAAAGGCCGACAATCCGGCATAGGTCCCGGTGGCGGGCCGCTGAACGCGATTGCCTATGGCCTGAACGAACGAAGCCCCGGAATAGGAGATCGTGTAGCCTGCGAGAGCGGGAGGGGTGATAGAGGCGGTGTTCGGGTTGATCAGCTGAAGTTGCTGCCAGAGCTGGTTGTAGCCGTACTGGGACGCAGCGTCCGCGGCATAGAACGCCTGCACCGAGCCAAGATGGTTGGAAGCGATGGCGACGTCAGTCACCACGTTCCGGTTCGCAGCGGCGGCGAGCAGGGACAAGGTGATGATGAGAATCAGCACAAGCATGACCACCATGCCCTTCTCGTCCCCCGTCGGTCTCCGCATTCCCTTCTTCAGGTTGGGCATCCGGTTCGCCACCCATTCAAGGCACCGCAGCGCGCCCGTTCTTGCACCCGATCGCTGGCACTCTTCTATCTGCTGTTTCATTCTCATCACCTCAATTTCTCAGAAACACCTGGTTGGTCACCTGCGAGGTTATGTACTGACCCGTCGTCCTATCCGGAATGGCGGTTCTTCCCGTCAGATTTATGGTCAGCAGCTTGCCTGTGAGAGTGAGGGTCATGGCGGAGATGTCCTGGGCTACGGCCTGGTTGCCCAGCCCCTGATGCGCATCTGCATAGAGCACGTTGCCGGCGCCGATGCTGTATGTAACCCACGTCACCCCGCAGACATACGTATTCGCCGGCTCAAGAAGCGCCAATCCCTGATTGCCGCCCATTGAAGGATTCGTATCAATGGTAAGCGTGTCGCCCGACACGAAGACCACCTTTGCGTTCTCAGCTGTACCGATGCTGATGTCCTGTGAGTTGGACGTGTTGAAATTGCCTCCTTCCGCGCTGTTCAGGGTTATCGTAGTGGCGCTCACCGCTGCGTCGACATTAAGATGGCTTACGGTAGGGCTGAAGCAGCCGACCAGGTCGAGATTGTTGTTGCTGCCATTGGTACTGACGCGGTAGGGTGTCCAGCCGTTGCCTGCGTTGTACCATGAAGAGGCGTCGACGCCGTTGATCGTGGACCAGAGGGGTTTGCCACAGCCGGCTGCCATGGCGTCACGCGAGATCCTGTCCACTGCCGCGCGCAAGTTCTGCTGCATTTCCGCCGTGTCGTCATAGAGGGCATAGGTCTTGTTCTGCGTTATGAGAAGCTGGTAGAAGGTCAGCACGACGAGACTGCCCAAGAATAGCGCAATCAAGAGCTCAACCATCGTAAGCCCTGCCTTACCCTTTACACTTCGGATATGATGGTGCTGAAGCTTATGCTTTTGGTTCCCCATGTGACCGTCATCAGAATTGTTTTGTACCGGCTCGGCGCTGTCCCGGAGGTGGTAACCGTCCAGGTCACCGTCATGTTACCGGACGTGAGCGTGTTGCTTGCGATCCCGTTGAACGGCGTGCTCTTGAGTTGCTCTAGATTCTGCTGGCCGAGCGTGATCGCTGTCAGCGCGTCTTTGCCGAAGGAGCTTCCCCTGATGCTCAATAGTTGCATCTGCGCGAACACCACAGCTCCTATGGCA
>DATKNH010000056.1 GCA_035541455.1 Syntrophorhabdales bacterium | reverse complement strand
ACAAAGATCTGCCTGTGAAGACCCTGCCTGAACTGGTGGCTTACGCGAAACAGCACCCGAAGACCCTCTCGTACAGCACAGTTGGTGTAGGATCGCTTCCACATCTGGTCATGGAGATGTTCAACGCTCAGACACAGCTAGATATACAACACGTTCCCTACAATTCTGAACTGCAGTCTGTCACCGCACTCGTGGGTAACCATGTGCAGGTAAGTGTTCTCACGTACGCGTCGAGCGGAGCGCACATACGGTCAGGCGCGATCCGACCGTTGGCAGTGCTGGCCACCAAACGGGATCCACGACTTCCTCAGGTACCGACATCGGCGGAACAGGGACACCCTGAACTGCTGGCTGCCATATACAACGTCCTTATGGCTCCAGCCAGAACACCGGCTCCCATCATAACCAAGCTGGAAGATGCTTTGAGGAAGATGCTCCAGGACAAGGAAGCCAGGGAGAAAATAGAAAAATTGGAATACAGGGTTGATTTTATGAACGCGAAGGATACACAGGCCTTCCTCGACGCTGAGACCAAAAAATGGTCGGCAGTCGTGAAGAAAGCAAATATTGTGGTTAAGTAACGTACATCCGGTGAGCGGGAACACGATGGAAGAGTTTGTGGTAGTGGTTAAAGGGAACTTCGAACGTAATGCTATTGATGTCCGGTACACACCTGGTGTGCATATCCGCTGGGAGCCTTCCGCAGAAAAGTTTATCGGGGATGCGTGGGAGGAGTACGTCCGATCGGCAAGGAAGGCAGGAATAGAGGTGTACAACGGGAATGTGCTTCGTCTCGATAATGTCCGCTCCGAGAGCGGCCGCCTCTCTCTTGAGCTCTCAGACATCGATTTTCGCAGCTGCATCGGTAGTGAGACAACCCGATTCACGGCCGCCTTTCCGCACGAGCCGCAAGGCAACCCTCTTACGGTCTGTGTTGCTCTTGTCACAACCGACAGGAAGATCGTTCTTGAGGAGAGGAGCCGTATAGATGCCCGTCGTCGAAAGTATCATGTGATAGCGGGATTTATGGAGCGGGAGTTTGACACATCAGATAATCGCCCCGATCCTTTTGACGCGCTCAGAAGAGAAGTGCGTGAAGAGCTGGGGCTCATCCTGGATAATGCTTTGTGCGCGACCGGGCTTGTGCGCGCAGTGTACGGCTCGGAACTCTGTTTCTGCAGTCGCCTGCCCATCTCATTTGATGATCTCCTTCACATAAAAGCAAAAAGTGAAACCGACCGCGAAATAGATGCACTGCGTGCAGTGGAGGATTCACCTTCTGCGGTAGCCTCCTTTCTTTCGAGCCATACGAGCGATTTTGTACCGAGCGGGCGAGCTTGCCTTCTCCTTTACGGCAGACAGGCTTACGGCGAGGATTGGTACGAAGTCATCATGAATTCGCGCTGATCGGCGTTAATTACGAGACTAGTGTTACACTGTACAACTTCTTTGAGCCCGCAACGCGTCCTCTTGTTGGTGTCTTCCGTTCCATTTGCTTCGCGGCATAGCTCTCCAGTATAATCCAGAGAGCGGCAATGTCGAATACTATAGCTGGGGTGGTCAAGCAATCTTTTGGAAAAGAGAGGGCGCGAGATGAGTTCAAAGGTAGGAAGACGCACGTTTCTTGGCACAGCGGCAGTTACAGCGATGGCGTTGCCAGCCATGTTGAAAGGTCTTGTAACACGCAGCGAGGCTGTAGACGCAAAGAAGTCCAGCATGAGAGTTGTCGCTCTCGAGGAGCATGTTGGCACGCCGCAACTCACGGCAGCCCTCAAAGCAGCGGGCATAAACGCGCGGGAAACAGCACCCGCGCTCGAAGGGAAATTAAATGACCTGGGGGCTAGGAGGCTGGCAGACATGGATGCAGCCGGCATCGACATGCAGGTATTGTCTGTCGCCGGGGATGGCCTGGAAAAGTTGGACCGCAACGCCGGGATCGCAGTGGCCCGTGACATCAACGATATGTTGGCCAACGCCGTAAAGGCTCATCCGGACCGGTTCGCCGCTTTTGCCGTGTTGCCGTTGCAAGCTCCTGATGCCGCCGCCGCTGAACTGGAACGGTGCGTCACCAAGCTCGGGTTTAAGGGGGCATTGATCAGCGGTACGATCAACGGGCGTTTTCTCGACAACCCGGTATTCCAGCCCGTCTTTGCCGCGGCTGAACAGTTGGATGTCCCGATCTACCTGCACCCTGCCCCACCGCCGCCCGCAGTCTACGGAGCTTATTTCGGAGACCTCCCGGCGCCTATCGCAGAATCGCTATCCACGTCGGCCTGGGGCTGGCATGTGGAGACTGGTATGCATTCTCTCCGCCTGGTAGCCTCCGGGCTGTTCGATCGTTTCCCAAAGCTGCAGATCATCATCGGCCACATGGGCGAAAACCTTCCCTTCTCGCTGGTCCGGGCTGATGGCCGCCTGTCGGGGCTCAACCCCCAGTTGAAAAAGCGGGTGGCCGACTATCTCCGTACCAACTTCTACATCACCACCAGCGCCTACTTTACGGCTCCGCCCCTTCTGTGCGCCCTGGAAGTCTTCGGCGCTGACCGCATGTTGTTCGCGGTCGACTATCCCTTCTCCTCCAACGCCGACGGCCGCAAGATGCTGGACATTGCACCAATCAGCCCCAACGACCTGGCGAAGATAACCCACAAAAATGCTGAAAGACTTTTGAAATTGTAGCGCATGCCCGCGGGAGGAAGTAGCTTAAGCCATCTTATACCAAGTTGTATTCAAAAATAGCACCCGCAAGCAACCAAACTTCACTTCGCGGGCGGCAGTGAGTGAGACAGCGCGGGACACCCACTTGCGTGGGTGCCCGGAAGCTATATGAATGAAGGTAACTTGGTATTATCTGGCTCTGAGGTCTTGTATGAAGACCAGGTCATCCACCGTCATCGCGCACGTGAAACGGTAACCTGCAATAACATTGACAGGTCGCAACTCAGGGAGCTCCAAATATGGGTGATCAAAGATCGTAAGTGCCGCCTCCCCTGTCCAGATGGGTGAAATCTTGACGTCGCGCGACTTCAACTGCACCAGTTCGTGGACAGCCGGCGTTGCATGCCGTCCCGCTGCGAGCTCCGGAAAATAGCGCACATTGACCGCCCCTGCAAAGGTGGGAGAAGGCATTTGCGTGGTCTGCTCCCGGAGAGTGACAAGCGCTTCCACAAGGCGACGATCTTTCACTGCGAGTGTAGCACCAAACTTTCCGCCTGGCCCGACAACGGGTCCCGCCTTCGAGGAGAGGTCAAAAGCACGCGTGATCCAGGTGGAGCCGATCTGCTTGGGCCACCCTTGCGCAAATCCGCGCATCAGTGCAATATCCTGGTCGACCCAGATAAAAGGACAGTACGCCAGCGGTGTGCCTTCATGGCTGGCAGATATCAGGAAGATGGTCTCACGATACTGGCTGCGTACCGGATCAAGATATTCTTCTCCGGAGTCGCTGGCATATTGCCAGTCTACAAAGTATGCCGCGCAGCGTGGCGAATGAAAAGTAAGTCCAGGCGGAAGAAAGGATTCAACCGCTTTGGGCGCGGCTTCATACTCCACAGCGAGACAGGTGCCGACGTAGTGCCATGGCGGTGTCGGTGCAAGGCTTGAGGTACCTTTAGGCGTGCGGGGAGCCGTATAGCCTTTGAGCATGTTTTTCCTCCTGCTGGCAGTAGCGTGCTTTTTTCAATAGTACCCAATAGGCAGAACATCTGTCAACAGGACTCCGACGTGCTCAAGCCTATTCTTCTAATTTAGTGTTACGCCATGATGAGGAGAGCGATTACTGGTATTGTCATAATCAAGGCGCTTAGGATCCACCACATAGTATCAACATCACCTCGGCTGCGCTTCTTGCTGGCGATGATGGTAGCAGTCAACGCCATTATGGCGCTTGCAGATGCAACAAGCAGCGCTAAGAAACCACGCGTTCGGCACCCACAGGGAAAAGGATAATGCTCCACGGTGGCACGGGTCCGAAGCAAGTCAAGATGGCTTGATTCCTTTCTTTATGGTATTGAGCAAAGGGTTCGGGTTGACATGTGGAACAGGGTTATGCTCTAAAAAAGAGAAAAAGGGAGAAGGCTCTTGAGGGAGTTGGAGGAAAGGTCGTGAAGAATCTATCTGCAGGGCCGGAAAAGGAAGAGAACATTGGGTGGCGCGCCCGTTTGGGAGTCATCGTCCTGTCGACGAATTTGACCGTGGAGTATGAATTCTGTCACATGGTTCCCGATGGCGTTTCGTTCCATGTGAGTCGCTGTCTCATTGCTGACTCGTCGAAGGACGAGCGGGAAAAGGAGGGCGTTTTTCTTGGGCTGGAGGAAGATATGCTCCAGGCTGGCAAGCAGGTCGCCATGAGCCGGCCGGATGTTATTCTTTTTGCTTGTACCGTCGGTAGTTTTCTGGGAGACGAAAGTCGACACTCGGAGATCTCCGACGCACTGACGAGGGCGACAGGGATAGAAAGTATAACAATGACCTCTGCAATTCTCGAAGCCATTCAATCGCTGGACTTGAAGAGGGTCACTCTCATTTCACCCTATCCGGAAGGGACGGGCATAAAGGAAAAAGACTTTCTGGAAAGGTCGATTCCCGGCCTGACCGTGGTCAGTATGAAGCACCTCGGGATCGTCAGTTCGTACGATAAGAATCTGATTCCCTATCCGACGACGTACCGCCTTGCGAAAGAGATGACGACTCACGAAGCGGATGGACTCTTCTTGAGCTGCGCAGCCCTTCGGACGATGGAGATCATCGAGCCCCTCGAGAAGGAGTTAGGGATTCCGGTTGTAACGAGCACCCAGGCGGGCCTCTGGGCCTGTCTCAGGCGGTGCCGTGTGAAGGGGTTGCGCAAGTTCGGCCGACTCTTTGACTTGTAGGTAGTGTCAAAAGTCTTATCAAAGTGGTAGCTGAAAAGTAAGACAGGATTTTTATCGCGGATGTGCGCAGATAACAGCAGAAGAGATAACGGCGGATGGAGTTGCTCGTTGACAGCATTGTGATACTGCGC
>DATKNH010000055.1 GCA_035541455.1 Syntrophorhabdales bacterium | reverse complement strand
CTAGATGACTGCTGTATGCGTAGACACAAGAATCGGACGGAATAACGTGTATTTCTTGCGCCGGTCGTCTGGAATGAATACATCTGAAGCCCCCAGAGTTAAAGGCTACGCTGTATTCACGCGAGGTTGATCAAAGGGCCTCATCCAAGGATAGTCCATTCTTAATTATTTGCAAGAAGAAAATGGTGTATCCGTTTGGTGCCCGGTCGCAGTTTTGCTATTCGTTTATCTTCGGCTCTTCAGGGCCGCGCGATTCGGTCTTAGCGTCTGCGGTTCGTGAAAACAGCCTTCTCCCAGCCTCCTTTACCTGACTGGCCGCACCCGATATCCTGCTGCCCAGTTTCTCCTTGCTGATGTCCCACACGGCTGTGGATATTTTCTTTGCGCCCTGACCGATCACCGGGCCAAGCATCCGCGCGGCCTCGAGAGTAGCGGCACGGCGGATGGAGCGTCGCTCGCCAATGCAGAGCGATCCGCAGTACCGCTTTGTGATAACCCCGACCCTCAGCACCAGGAAGGCATTGCCCGAGCCCGTGAGTATCGAACTGACCAAGAGAGTCGTGCCTGGAATCGAGAGGACCACGGAACCTGCAGTAGACGACAGAATCGGCGCAAGCTGTTCGTGCAGGTCAATGTCCTGCAGTTCACTCGCAAGAAAGGCTGTTGCCGCCACATTTGCATAGAGGTTCACGAACTCTGTCAATCTCGGCCGCTGGTAGAAAAGATGCGCGATTCGCCAGACCATCTGCGATAGCGCTGACAGCACGAGCAATGCGTCCAACCGGCCGTTCTGGGAAACTGCCGTGGTAATAAAGACTCGTGACGCGGCCTTCTGGATGATTTCATCAGCCTGTATGCTTAACGATGCCAGCGCCTCTTCTACATCTCGTCTGTCCGCCATGACATTGCCTTTCAACAGAGGATTGCAGCGCAGACGTTTTTTTAAGACTTCGAGGTATAACGGAAAATCCTCCGATTTTTCGCTGCCCGGGGGATGGAGATGTCTGGGCAAACGCAGGAAGATCGCCGCAGGAACAAGAACGATGCCTGCGTAGATAGCGATAAGGACCCAAAATAGAACGGTTGCAAGGAGCGGGCTGATCCGCGAAGCAAAATCGACTATCTGCAGGGTTTGGTTTACGACAAAGAGCACGAAGAGCAGTAGTACGGGGATGCCTAAAAGAAGGGACCATCGTTTGAACGCGGTTCTCATGGGCCGGCCGAAACAGCTCTCCTTACTACAATGTGCCCTGCTACATCCAGTGTTACACATTTTGTGGTATACAGCAAGGCACGCCGTCTTCACGAACCAGATTCCTCCTCACGAACCACATTCCTCCATATGGTTCAATAGCCCAAAGGCCTAACAAAAATAGCCACCCGGCTTATTGTCTTTCCTTTCGAATCCCCTTACATTCCTTTATATGAAAGAACTATCGATGAGACAAACTTCTGGGTCATCCAGGAGATGGTGGTCTTCTTCCATGGTGAGGTGTTCTTGCCTTCTTATGTACTTTGTTTTTCTCGATTCTATCTGCCTCAATGTAGGCTTGTGGGGAATCCTTGTCGTCAGTGTCTCGGCAGCAATCCTGGTAGCCGCGCACAGCCGGTCCGGCACAAAGAAGACTGCGCCCGCCTGAATCTGATCCGCTTCCGCTGCTGTTACGGGCATCAAGAAATCTGACCTATCCGAACTGCGGACTTACCGAGCTTTTCACCTCTACGCAATCGACGGCTGCGGGTCAAGATGTATTGAGAAGAAGTCTCGAAAAAATAGCTTGATACGAAGAGAATGTGGTATCTATACACAACAGAATCAAGATCGGAAGCACTCGGTGCGCGCATGAGTACCTTCGCAGTGTCGTAACTGAAGAGCTTCTGAGGAAATCGAAAAAGGAGGATCGGATGAAAAGAGGACTCGCAACAGCCCTTCTGGTCGCTGTGTTTACGTTGTTCTTTGCAGCAGGCGCGTTCAGTCAACCGGCGAAAACCTCTGCGCCATCTGGTGAGCCCATCAAGATCGGGGGCTCTCTGCCATTGACAGGAATTGCATCGGAACAGGCCAAGTGGATCAAGGCCGGTTACGAAGCTTGGGCGGAGGATGTCAACAAGAGAGGTGGTCTCCTCGGCAGACAGGTGAAGCTGATTATGTACGATGACGAAAGCAACGCGGATAAAGCAGTGACCTATTATGAGCGGGCAATCACCATGGACAAGGTGGACCTGGTTTTTGGCGGTTATCCCGGCACTGCAAACGTTGCGTTAATGCCCCTGATGGAAAAGTACAAAAAGGTCTTTGTAGGGATGGGGGGACACGGCAAGTCTTTTGAGCAGGGCTACACCTATAGCTTCGCAAGCCCGCCTCAAATGGGTGAATGGAGCTATCTTTCCGTTGCTGGCCTTCTTGACGATCTTATCCCCAAAAAAGACTGGCCCAAGACAGCAGCCCTGCTGACCATGAATAACGTGATCGGCCTCTCGGCTGTGCCCGCGGTGGTAAAAGCTCTCGAGGACCGCGGCGTAAAAGTCACTGTGAACGAGACCTACAATCTTCCCTTGAGTGATGCAACACCCCTGGTGGCCAAAGCAAAAGGCAGGGGAGGCGAATACCTCATTTGCCAGAGCCTTTTTGATGACATGGTGATGATCATGCGTTCTGCCAAAGCGCAGCGGTATAATCCAAAGATCATCTGGAACATACTCGCATCAAGGATACCCGCGTGGTTCAAGGAACTGGGTCCCGACGGGGATTATGTGCTTGCAAATAGTTTCTTCCCGCAGGGTCTTTCCTACGCGGGTAATGACAGAATACGGGAGGCAGCGAAAACAAAGCTGAACCTGCCTGTGCCACCCGATTTCTTTGCCATTGGTTACTGCTGGATGTACACCCTTGAGCAGGGTGTGAAGGGTGCGAATACCCTGGATGACACGAAGATAAGAGACTACCTGCGCTCGCGGCCTTTTGATCTGCCCTACGGGAAGGCGGTAAAGTTCGATGCGAAAGGCTTACCTGCGCCTTTTAATTTTACTGTGCAGACGAGAGACGGAAAGAACGAAGTGATCTGGCCGAAAGACGCGGCGGGTGGAAAACTGGTCTATCCGAGGCCTAACTGGAGTAAGTAGCGGGGCCTGACAGCGCAGAGGAGATGCAGCGGTGAATGAACATGAGAAGCTCTATCTGGCGCGGGAAAAGAGAGTCAGAGATGCGATCAGCCTGAAGCGCCCGGACAGGGTGCCAATCGTCACCGCCACCGACCTCTTCTTTATTCGCTCCGCGGGCCTGACCCTGGCGCAAGGAATGTACGATCTGGAAAAAATGGCTGAAGGGTGGAAAGCATCGATGCGCCGCTATAACTGGGATATGGCGCCCCTTCAGCACGCCATCCGTTCCGGCACGGTGATGGAACTCCTGGGAATAAAGACCTTCAAATGGCCCGGCTACAATCTGCCCGAGAACAGCGCCTATCAATGGGTGGAACGGGAGTACATGCTGGCTGACGAATACGATCAGTTTCTGAAGGACCCTGCGGACTTTACCATTCGCAGACTGATGCCCCGCATGGTGACCATACTTGAACCCCTTGAAAAACTTCCTCCCATAGCCTGGATGAGCACCGGCTACACGTTGCTGGGTATATTGCCGACGATTGCTGGTATGTCGGCGATGCAGAAGCTGATGGATCAACTGAAGCGCGCCGGAGAAGAGAAAGCAAAGTGGGACCGCGTGCAGCAGAAACTCCGCGACGATCTCAAGGAGATGGGGTATCCACTCTTCACGTATGGCGTCACGTTCTGCGCCTTTGACTGGGTCTCTGATTGTCTGCGGGGTATGAAAGGTTCGATGCTCGATATGTACCGTCAGCCTGACAAGCTGAGGGCTGCTGTTGAACTCCTCGAACCCATGACCATAGAGATGGCTCTTGCCGCTGCGGCGTCAGGCGGCATTGACCGGGTATATCTGCCGCTCCATCGAGGAGCCGCTGGTTTCATGAACGATGAACAATTCACAACCTTTTATTGGCCCTGCCTCAAGAGATTGATTCTCGCTCTCATCGACAAGGGCCTCACGCCGGTTCCTTTCTTTGAGGGAGAGTATACACCGAGATTGCGGTACCTGGCCGAACTTCCGCCGGGCAAAGTGCTGGCTCATTTTGATAAAATCGATCGGAAGAAATGTAAGGAGATGTTGGGCGATGTTCTCTGCTTCTGGGGTAATGTCCCTTCGTCGCTCTTCGTTACCGGAACTCCTGAACAGGTTAAGGACGACGTGAAAGCCCTGATCGATACATTCGGGGACAACGGAGGTCTGATCGTTGATGCCTCTACGACCGGTCCTCCGCCTGAAGCGCGGGCTGAGAACGTTGAGGCCATGACCGAGGCGGTCTATGCCTACGGAGTCTATTAGTGGCGGGAGCATGCATGGAAGGACGTGCTATTTTTTCCATCCCTTGATGGAATGATTGTGTGTTGAAACTGCGGTGGGTGGTATCCTAAAAATGGCGACCGCCATGACCTGGCTTGTCGGGTGCATCTCGCCCCAATGCGCTGCTCTCCCAGTTGTCTGATCGCTCTTCTTCACCGACCCACGGTGGTAAGTCGAGACAAAAATACTTGGCCAAAGCAACGGCGTAAGGATCATACATGCGCCGAAACTGTGCAAACTGCTCCTCTGTGGCAGAGTCCTCCCGAAGCTTAAGGCCGCTTGCTCCGAGTATAGCGTGCAGCTTTGCCATGTCTCCGGGCGAAAGCCGCTCAGCCCAGTCTCTGGCAGGTGAGATGCCAAAGACAATAGCCAGATCCACAACAGCGTGACGGGCGATCGCAAACGTCATCCACGCCTGGCGCTGCAATCCTCCTTCCACGACGTTGTACATGAGGGCGCTCGTATCAAGGATTGTCGTCAGAGCCCCCAGCCAGGATTGATTTTCATGGTGTGACCGGAAGTAAGCGAGAAAAGGATAGGAGAGGTGACTTTCCAGCAGCTCTGCCGACCACTGTTCCCATTCGGCGAGTAGTCGCTGAAGTTCATCTGTGTTGCCCTGCGCCACGTTCCTTCTCAGCATCTCTGAGGCTGAGGCAGGCGAGCCTGCCCGCTCGTCAAGCATCGAAATGTTCGTTTCACGGCGGGAAAAAGATTGGTTGAGTGCGGGCAGATAGCTGATGATCAGTGCAAGGAAGCCTAGCCCCATCCCGGTCTCCAGCACCGTGAGGACGCGCGCCGGGGTGCTTGTCGGATAAATGTCGCCGAGGCCGAGGGTAAAAAAGGTGCTGCCGCTGAAATAGAGATCATCTGCAAGGCCCGGAATTCCCAACGAACTGTGAGTGGCCGAACCCGCTGCGTACTGGAGGAGCCCGAAACCCAACACGAGTCCTGCAGCCCAGATAAACAGAAGAAAGAGGATAGATATGGGACCATAAAAACTGAGTAGATTCTCAGCTCTCGTCTCTGACATTACTGCATAGAGGAGTCTGGATGCGGGCAGCCAGGTATGGTGGTAAAATAGGCGTGTCAGACGGAAGCGCCTGGTCACCCTGCGCGGAACAATAATTGTCTCCAACGCATCCCACAGGATGACGGCAATAATGACGATCCCGACCAGTGCGGCCAGGGCTCTCATAGTGATCTCCTCGATCGGCATGCTGAATACCCTCTCAGTCCTCTCCCCAGGGTTTCCGTGCCCCACAAGAATCTACGGAGGCCCCTTTCCCTTGTCAAGGAGATTGAAAACAGGTGAGGACTGCCTTCGTTTCTGATTGCCACGGGCAGAAGAGTATGTCATAAGTATACTGAAGCCTCAACTGGAGGAGGAAGCACGATGCATGCTACTGTCACGCGCACCTTTCTCGGGATTTTCGTTGGACTTGTCTTACTCGCATCTGCAAGGGCCCAGGCTCCCTACGAAGGCACAGGTGAGCAGGCGCAGCAGCCCGTTCAGCAGCCCACCGAAGAGAAGCCGTTGCCGTCGAAAGGGAAAGAGTTCACGAAGGTCTTCTGTGCGGAGCGTTCGGTTGCGCAAAGATACATGATGGTTAATGCTATTGATTGCAATGATATGTGCGACAACGTTTATCAGGAATATCCCTGCGAGCTGCAGCAGCGGCTGAGCGAAGGGTGGAAGATCACGTCCGTTTCAGTGGCCACACGCACTCTGCAGAGAGATCCCTGTGAATGCGGCGTGACCGGCACCGAAAGTGTGCTCGAGCGGGATAAGCGCTGAGCCTACTTGGCCGTGTCGTACACGCCTGCCGCCTCAAACATCGCGCGCACGTTTTCGGGCTTTGCGTCGTCGAGACTCGTGGCAGTGTCCAGTATGAAGCCGCCATCACTCCCAAGAGTCTGCATCAGTTTTCTGCAGTAATTCTTCACATGGTCCGGCGTGCTTGTGGCAAGAAGTGACCCGGGCACATTTCCTCTGATGCACACCCTGTCGCCAAGGATCTTCTTTGCCTGGAAGATGTCTGTTGCCTCGAAGGTGTACATCGCTTTGCCGGCCGGTATGTCTCTGATGATGTCGAGGCGGGACGTGTAATCACCCTCTATGAACGGACACGGTGTGAGGTCTTTCTCTATAAGCGCCACCATGAGCTTCTGCAGGGTGGGCCAATAAAACTTCAGGAACTGCTCCCGGGACATAAATCCGTCGGCGCCCTTGTGAAGCGGTATGAAAACACGAGGGTTCCCTGAGGCGCCGGCACCTGCGACAGCCCTTTGGACAGCAAAAGGGAGGAAGGTTTCACAGGCTTTGAGCACCATGTCGGGCCGCCGGTACATATCAAGCATGATGCCTTTTGTACCCCTGAAAAAATCGCCAATGGTGTCGAATGGAGCCTGAGTGCTCGCTCCCATCTCGATAGGGAAGCCGAGCTCTTTTGCCCGTTGAGTAAACTTTCTGCCGTAGGCCGCAACGTTTCTGGATTGCTCACCCGCTTTCTTCAAAGCATCCAGCGCATTCGCCACCTCGGCCATTCCGAAAGCCGCCGTATCAGCCACAAGACTGCTGTAGCTGAGCATACCGTGGAGGGGGGTAAGGTTTTCAAGTCCCTTGAGGGCGCCAAATATTCTCGGCCAATAGCGCCTGACAATGAAATCAGATGGGTCTGACAGGAGTGCGGGATACTCTTCTGCTTTCACGTACTCTTCTTCGACAAACTGAAAGGAGATGTCTGACGGCAACGTGCCGCCGGGCCATTTGACCTGGTTTGAATCAAGTATGTCAAGGAGCGGGCCCAGAAGACGGGCGGGGTAGGGATTTTGCACCATGTCCGACGGAAAGTCCGCTATCGTTTTCCATTGCGAATCCCATAGTTTCTCCGCATCATACATGAACTCCTGCATGGTAATACCAGCATAGCGGGCGGGGAAAAAGCCGTAACGGACTATAATGGGAATCCTGTCGGAAATTTTTAACTCTACGGCATCCCTGACCCGCTTTTCGCGTGCGGCAAAGGCCCCTGCGTTCGTATCACCCATGTTTCACCTCACACGTCAAATCAAATTCTGCAACATACGTTTATTTGCCGTTTTTGTCAAGGCGCCCGCGCCAATTTTCCCTTTTATCTCGCACAATAAAGCATTGACAACCTGATGAAAAAAAAAGTAAAATAGCGCTTCGTGGACCAAAATGGAGTCTTGCGCCGAAAATACGGCTGCAAGCCGTACCGCGGAAAGCAAAGCAGTCTGAGGCATCATAGGATGCCTTTTGATTTCTTAGGATAGGTGTTAGGCGTGACAGTACAGTATATGGGTAAAGAATATTCGGTTGAAACCGGGACAACTTTTTTCGATTTCCTCCAGAAAATAGATGCAGCGAAGGGGCGTCAGATTGTCGCCGCAAAAGTGAACGGAACGAGCCGCGATCTCGCCACGCCCGTCGAAGAAGGAGAGATCACCCCCGTCTACATCGATTCCGACGAGGGAGTTGCCATTGTGCGCCACAGCACGGCTCACGTCATGGCCCAGGCGGTGAAACAGCTCTTTCCGCAAGCGAAGATAACCATCGGTCCTTCCATAGAAACAGGCTTCTATTATGATTTTGATTACCCTCCGGGTTTCACCGAGGAAGACCTCCCGAAAATAGAGAAGCAGATGCGCGAGATCATCGATAAGGATCTGCCTATCCATCGAAAAGTGGTTAAGAAAAAAGAGGCAATAGAACTTTTCAGAAAATGGGGAGAAGATTTTAAAGTTGAACTGATAAGCGAAATCGCTGACGACGAGGTGAGCATTTACTCGCAAAACGGGTTCACGGACCTGTGCCGCGGCCCGCATCTTCCTTCTACGGGGAAAATTCCTGCATTCAAGTTGCTCCACCTGGCTGGCGCTTACTGGCGGGGCGACGAAAGAAATAAGATGTTGACACGGATTTACGGGACGGCCTTTGCCAGCGAAGAGGCCCTCCAGAAACACATAGCCTTCCTCGAAGAGGTGAAGAAGCGGGACCACCGGAGACTGGGCAAGGAGCTTGATCTTTTCAGTATCTCGGACGAGGTCGGCGCGGGACTGGTGATTTACCACCCGAATGGTGCGCTTCTCCGCTACCTCCTCGAAGATTTTGAGAGAAAGGAACACTTGAAGAGGGGATATCAGTTCGTGGTCGGTCCCCAGATACTGAAGCTGGACATGTGGAAGAAGTCCGGCCACTACGAGAATTATCGGGAGAACATGTACTTCACCACGGTGGATGACGTGGAGTACGGCATTAAACCGATGAACTGCGTCTCTCATATCATGGTCTACAAATCAGACATCCGCAGTTACCGGGACTTGCCGCTGCGCTACTTTGAGCTGGGCACTGTCTGCAGGCATGAGAAGTCGGGAGTGCTCCATGGTCTACTGAGGGTGCGTGAGTTCACCCAGGATGATGCGCACATATTCCTGAGACCCGACCAGCTCCACGAAGAGATATCGAACATCATTGCCTTTGTCAAAGATGTCATGGCTCTCTTCGGGTTTGCATTTGAACTGGAGATCAGTACAAGACCCGAAGAGAAGTACATCGGCACGCTCGAGACGTGGGACAGGGCTGAACGGACTTTGAAAGAAGTCCTGGACAAAGAGGGTTTGCCGTACGACATAAACGAGGGTGACGGCGCATTTTACGGTCCGAAGATTGACGTCAAACTCAAAGATGCACTGGGAAGAAAGTGGCAGTGCGCAACGATCCAGGTTGACTTCGCCCTGCCGGAACGCTTTGAGCTCACGTACGTGGACAAGGACGGCCAGCGCAAGAGACCTGTGATGCTCCACCGCGTCGTCTTGGGCGCCATCGAACGGTTCATCGGCGTGCTTATAGAGCACTACGCGGGTAAGTTTCCTCTGTGGCTTTCTCCGCAGCAGGTTGTCGTCATGACGATCACCGATGACCAGATTGAGTACGCAAAAGCCACGCATGATGCTATGATAGCCGAAGGGATACGGTCCCAGCTCGATACACGGAACGAAAAATTGAATATGAAGATACGGGAAGCAATCCTCAAGAAGATCCCTTATCTTGTCATTGTGGGTAAGAAAGAAGTGGAAGAGAAGACATTGTCTGTTCGCAGCCGCGATGGAGGCGAGCAGAAGAATGTGACATTGGCCGATTTCATACGTAGACTAAAGGAAGAGACTTCAAACAGGAGGTGACGCCCATACTACCGCCCAGAGAAGAAAAAGACCAGGTGAATTTCAATGAAAGGATCAGAGTAAGAGAAGTAAGATTGATTGACGAAGAGGGAAAGCAGCTTGGGATCGTCCCCACCCCCGAAGCACTCAGGATGGCGCGGGAACGGGAACTGGACCTTGTAGAGATTTCGCCTAAGGCAACGCCGCCGGTATGCAAGATCATGGACTATGGAAAGTTCAAATACCAGCTGGCGAAGAAAGCCCATGAGGCCAGGAAAAAACAGACGGTCATACAGGTGAAGGAAATGAAGTTGGGCCTCAAGATAGAAGAGCATGATCTCCAGGTCAAGCTCAGGCACATCAAGGAATTCTTGACCGACGGCGATAAATGTAAGCTGACGATCATGTTCAGAGGGCGGGAGATACTGCACAAGGACAAAGGGGAAAACCTGGCGTTGAAGATAATTGAACACTTGAAGGGAGTCGGCGAACTCGAACAGAAGCCGAGATTCGACGGAAGAAATATCATCATGATATTTGCACCGGTATAGATTTCGGTAACGAAATCTATACAGCGAGCACGGCGACCGGGTACCCGCCCGCGGGTGTACCATTGAATATGAGGAGGACGTATGCCGAAATTGAAAACCCACAGGGGGCTTGCCAAAAGAGTCAAGATTACCGCCCGCGGTAAAGTCAAAAGGGCACGGGCATTCCATAGCCATTTACTCTCTTCCAAGTCGCCCAAGCGGAAGAGGAATTTGAGAAGAACTGTTATAGTCCATTCGACGCAGGAAAAAACCATGAGGAGCTTGGTGCCGTACGCCTAACGGCCGGAGGCCGTAAGGGCAGAGGGAAGAGCGTCACGCTTTGCGTGACTGGGACGACCGCCCTGCGGGCTAGGAAGTCCGCTGCGCTAGGAAGATGAAAAAGTAATGACATGTGGAAAATAGAAGTGGAGGGATTAGGAAATGCCTAGGGTAAAAAGAGGAACGAAAGCGCGAGCAAGAAGAAAAAAGATTCTGAAGCTTGCCCGCGGCATGTATTCGGGGCGGCACAGACAGTATGCGGCTGCCCAGCGGGCCGTAGCCAGATCGCTGAAGTATGCGTATGCGGGAAGAAAACAGAGGAAACGGGATTTCAGGTCCCTGTGGATCACACGGATCAACGCCGCATGCAGGATGTACGGCATGCCTTACAATAAGTTTATGCACTCTCTGAAGCTTGCCAACATAACGCTGGATAGGAAATCTCTGGCCGCTATGGCTGTTGATGACCCATCAGGCTTCCAGGGCCTTGTGGAGAAGATGAAAGGGGCGGCACTGCAGTAGGGTGAAGAAGGTTTGGACGTTACAACACTCAAAGAAAAGGCCGTAGCCGAAATTTCCTCAATACAATCCGCAGAAGACCTCAAGCGTGTGGGGACCACTCTCCTCGGCAGAAAGGGGCTGTTCTCGGAGTACCTTCAGCAGCTCAAGAGCGTAAGCCAGGAGGAGCGAAAGAGCTTTGGTCAGGCGATCAACGAGCTGAAGAGTTGGGCCGAGACAAGGCTCAAGGAGCTTGAAGAACGTTACCGGAAGGAAGAACAGGAACGGAAAGAGCGTGAGTCCTGGGTTGACATCACCATGCCCGGCAACAAACCGCTCATCGGCAAGGCCCACCCCATCACCCTGACGTTCCAGGAAATGGAGAGGATATTCTCCTCCCTCGGTTTTGAAGTGGCTGAGGGTCCCAACGTGGAGCTCGATTACTACAACTTCGAAGCCCTCAATCTTCCGAAAGACCATCCGGCTCGGGATATGCAGGATACGTTCTACGTGGCGCCTGGTGTGGTCCTGCGGACCCACACATCGCCGGTGCAGATCAGGGTAATGGAGCGGCAGCTTCCCCCTATCAGGATTATCGCGCCCGGCGCGGTTTACCGGCACGATCAGGATATCTCGCACACGCCCATGTTTCACCAGGTTGAAGGACTGATGGTGGACCGAAATGTCCGGTTCAGTGACTTAAAGGGTGTCCTTACCGTCTTTGTGCATGAAATGTTCGGGCCCGACGTGCCTCTGAGGTTCAGGCCGAGCTATTTTCCCTTTACCGAGCCGTCTGCCGAAGTTGATATGGGCTGCGTGATCTGCGGCGGGAAAGGCTGCAGGGTGTGCAAAGAGACAGGTTGGCTCGAAATCCTTGGCTCGGGAATGGTACATCCCCAGGTATTTCGCACTGTGGGGTATGACCCCGAGGAAGTCTCCGGGTTCGCATTCGGTATGGGTGTGGAGCGGATCGCCATGATCAAGTTCGGGATTGATGATATCAAACAGTTCTACAACAACGATGTCCGGTTTCTAGCGCAGTTCTGAGGGAGAGCGATGCGGGTTCCCTTTGAATGGTTGAAAGAATTTGTTCCTGTTGACGTGGATGCTGCAGACCTCGCGAGACGGATCACCATGAGGGGTCTGGAAGTGGAGGCTGAGGAGATTGTCAAGCCTTCTTTCAGCGAGGTGGTCGTAGGCGAGATCCTTGAGATGGAGCCGGTATCCGGAGCAGACAAGCTTCTTCTCTGCAAGGTGGATGTCGGCAGGGATGTGCTGCCTGTCCTCTGCGGTGCGTCCAACATTGCTCAAGGAAACAAAGTACCCGTTGCACTCCCGAACGCCCGACTTGGCGACGGCACTCTCATTGAAAAACGAAAAATCAAAGGCATCGAATCTTACGGCATGCTCTGTTCGGAGCGCGAGCTCAGTCTCTCCGAGGAGCATACGGGCATCTTCATCCTGCCGGATAACCTTCGTGTGGGAGATACGCTTGACGATGCACTGGGGCTGGTAGACACGGTATTCGATGTGAATGTCCCGCCGAACAGGGGCGACTGCCAGTCGATTCTCGGCATAGCCCGGGAAGTTGCGAGCATCCTCGATAAGAAAGTGACGCTGCCATCGTTTACGCTGACAGAGAAGGACGATCCCGAAAGCCGCATGAGTCTCGCAGTGCTCAACCCGGACGGGTGCCCCCGCTATGTATTGAGGATTATCAAGAATGTCGCCATAGTGCGCTCGCCCTTCTGGATGAGAAACAGAATCATAAAATGCGGCATGAGGCCCATCAGCTCTATAGTGGATGTGACCAACTACGTCATGCTGGAACTGGGTCAGCCGCTCCACGCCTTCGACTATCAGAAACTTGCCAAGGCGCATATTGAAGTTCGTCTTGCCGGAAAGAAAGCTGTTTTTCGATCTCTTGACGGCGCGGACAGGAACCTGGAATCGGACGATCTGATGATTTGCGATGGAGACGGTCCGGTAGCTATCGCGGGCATCATGGGCGGTGAGAACTCCGAGATCACATCATCGACAAGAGACGTGGCTCTGGAGAGTGCGTTTTTCAATCCGCTTTTCATAAGAAGAACAGCCCGCAGGTTGGATCTGAGATCGGAAGCATCTCTGCGCTTCGAAAAGGGCATAGACTTGGGCAATGTTGATTTTGCGGGTCAACGAGCCATTTATCTGATGCATACGATTTCAGGCGGTATTATTGTTAAGGGATCAAAAGAGTTCTATGAGAAGAAGGAGCCGCGCACTATTCACGTGAGCGTCAAGAGAGCGAGCGAACTTATAGGCATGCCGGTCGAACGGGAGAATATTGTCAAAGCGCTGCAGTCCATAGATATCCCGGTGATAAAGCGGGAAAAGGAAGCGGTGATGGTGTCAGTGCCCTCTTTCCGGCACGATCTTGGCGAGTACATGGACATCGTAGAGGAAATGGCGCGCATCATCGGTTTTGACAACATCCCGGCAACAGTGCCTGTGAGCAGGCTTATGCCGGTCAGGCAGCAGAAGACGAAGCTTTGCGTTGAACTCGTAAAGCAGAATCTTGTTTCATCCGGGTTTTACGAGGCCATCAATTACGGGTTCTTCAGTGAGAAGGATGTTGCCAATTTCCTCATCCCGGAAGGGGATAGGCGCAGTCGGTACGTTACCATTCTGAATCCGATTTCCCAGGAATTGGGAGTGATGAGGACTATGCTCTCCCCTGGACTTCTCGAGGCTCTTGCTTATAATGTGAATCGTGGTGTAAAACATCTGAAGATGTTCGAAGTGGGCAAGGTCTTTTACAAATTGGATAATGCCAACTCACTTTCCGGAGAAGGCGGGAGACTTCTACCCGAGGAGCCTTTCTTTGCCGGATTGGCGTTCACCGGCAAAGAGCGGGAATACTTCTGGAGAGGCACTTCTCCCGAGCTTGATTTCTTTGATCTCAAAGGCGTGCTCGAGGGTATGCTGGATTCCTTCGGCTTGCCCTTAAGAGTGAATGGAACTACAGAACCTTTCCTGAACAGGTTTAATGCGGCCGACATATGCATCGGGGATTTAAAAGTCGGTTGGGCGGGTGAGTTAAAGCAGGGGGTGCTGGCTGCCTATGGGATTGAACAGAAGGTGTACGCGGCAGAAGTTGAACTTACGCTGCTTGCCGAGCGGGGCCTTCGGGGCAGGAGATACGAGCCCATTCCCCGCTACCCCAGCATGGTGCGTGACTTCTCTTTCATCATTGAGCCGGGAATCCCTGTGGGAAGCCTGATAAACAGGATAAAGGAGGTTTCGCCCCTCATTGTTTCTGTGGGTGTGTTCGATCTGTTCAAGCGAGAGAAGACGAGCGTCGCTTTCCGCGTGACTTTTCAATCTTTGGAGGATACACTACGGGATGAAACGGTTAATGAGTTACAGGAGGTAATTATCCGGTCACTCACACAAATAGAAGGCGTAGAGCTTAGAGCGTAGGGGGTAGCTATGACCAAGGCGGACATTATAGCGCAGGTGTATGAAAAGCTCGGTTTTTCGAAGCGGGAATCTTCAAATACCGTTGAGCACTTTTTTGACATTGTCAAAGGCTGTCTTACCAACGGGGAGAATGTGAAGATTTCAGGCTTGGGGAATTTCACGGTGAGACGGAAGAAGGCAAGAAAAGGGAGAAACCCGCAGACAGGCGATGAGATCGAAATCGCACCCAGAACGGTTTTGGGCTTTCGGCTCAGCCAGGTATTAAAGGATGAGCTGAATGATAGACGAGGGAAATGATCCCCGATGTTCCTGATAGAGTTTATTACAGAATAAAGGAAGTATGTTCTCTCACCGGCCTTAAGGCCCACATACTCCGGTATTGGGAGCAGGAATTCAGGGATATAAAGCCGGTAAAGAGTCCCAAGGGACAAAGGCTCTATCGGAGAAAAGATCTGGAGGCGATCTTTACGATAAAGGGCCTTTTGTATGACAGGAAATTTACCATCGACGGCGCCAGGATGTATCTCAGCGGGCAGAGGCGGCTTATAGACGAGATCAAGATTGAACTCAGGGAGGTCCTGGACCTCCTGGAGAAAGGAAGATAAAATGAGACGTAGTCTGGTTTTGTGTGCTGTTGTTTTGTTGAGCGGTGTTCTTGCTGGCTGCACTGGATATGTCAACCTGGCTAAGACTCAGTCAGAAGCGATGAAGACAGGGTATACCGATCCTCAGCTGGCTGCATATTCTCAGAAGTATGAGGGTCTGCTTAAAGAGATCTATGCGAGGTACACCGGCAAGAACATAGGGATCGCCAAGGAGGGGCTTGGATTTACAACGCTGGGAGACGGCCGTGGAGGGAAGTCCTACTATCTTTTTGTGGAAACCCACCATGAAGACTGCAACTTCAACAAGAATGCCACGACTGGCCAGGAGAGGCTCCAGATCGTAATGCGGCTCTATTTCGAACCGGAACTTAAGGTATTGAAGAAGAGCGACATAGCGCCGGATGACATCGGCGGTGTTGCATTCGGCGTGGCATGGGCGGTGCGAGATTTCTATCAATGCGACAAGTACGGCGGGCACGTAGAATATGTACTAGCCTATATGAACAAGAGTGATTTCTATGCTGTGCTTGACGGGACCAAGAGCCTCAAAGATGTCTTGACCAATTCGGAAGTTGTAGCAAGCCTGGATCAGCAGCCGGCCCAGCCTATAAAACTGAAGTTCCAGTAAGGCAGGCACGAGCAGGCAGCAACAGAAAAATCACAAGCGAAGGTAGAGAAGCACGCCTCCTTTCTCTACCTTCTTTTTTTGTTCCTACCTCTGTCCGGTTTTATCCTTTCCTGACTTATTCCTTTGCCTTAATTTCGTTTTTACCTATCCGTGTCTATTTCCCGAACAGGTTGAGCCTTAGCCCTGGAAAGGGCGCCGGGGTAAAGGAGAGTACAAAAACAAGCAGCATAAAGCCCGCCAGTATCTTCCGGGGCCTGTCCAGGGGGGTTTCGGGATCCAGCGGATGTGGGTGGCGCATACCGAATATCAAGAGCAGAATCACGAGGGCAAGCCAGCCGGGGTTGTACAACAAGGCTAGCAGGATGAGCGCGAACATCGATCCGGCGAAGGCCCATTTGCTTTTTTGGCCGAATACGGCATAGATGATGTGCCCTCCATCCAATTGCCCGACTGGTAAAAGATTGAGAGCTGTGACAAAGAGTCCCACCCATCCCGCATAGCCCAAGGGATGCAGCAGGACATCGGAATCGGGTGAAACCTGCCCTATGGTGACGCGCTGGATGAGCTTCAAGAGCAGCGGTTCGCCAAGTCTACCCTCCTGAAGGCTTTCGTTCATGGGGATGACGCGGGAGAGCCGCATGCCAAAGTAAAGGCAGGGTACAGATAGAATGAAGCTCATGAGCGGACCGGCCACGCCTATATCAAACAGGGCTTTCTTGTTTATGATAATGCCCTTCATCTTGATGATGGCTCCAAACGTGCCAAAAGGAGAGAAGGGAAAAGGTATGAAGTAGGGCAGGGTTGAGGGTACGCCATATCTCCTGCTCATGCTGTAGTGGCCCATCTCATGCGCAAGCAGAATGGTCATGATAGATGCGCTGTAAGATATCCCGTCCACAAAATACTTAGGATCAAAGGAGTACCTGGCTGCGACAAAATAGGTAGAGATAGCAGTGAGGACAAAAAGAACGATATGCTTTATCACTTATACCTCTAAGAGACCTGATTCCAGGCGAACCCTGTCATACTTGGTGCCCCTCTTGATGAGGGCATCGAGATGCGCCAGCATATCGAGAAGAGAGACAAGCTCTTTCTTTGAAAATTTCATGCTGGTTTTTGAAAGCCTGTACGCGTAATACGGTTTTTGATAAAGAAAATAGTGTTTCTTTTCCTGCGGCTTGAAATCCAGGCTTTCCTTGAACGTCGCAAGGGCTTTTGAGAACGTCTTATAATCCGTCTGGCTCGTGAGCAGGCTCTCCATGTCTTTCGCCTGCAGGAGCAGACGCAGTTGCCTGACCAGGTAATTCTGAATTGCAAGGATGTGCACTCCCTGTGCGAGCAGGTTCTGGAGAATAGCGATGAGCTCCTTCTGGTTTCTCTGGGCTATTGCCTCAAAGAGGGCTATCAGCGTGTCCTCGTGCGTTTGGGTGACAACGGCTGCAACATCCTTCAGCTCTATTGTGTCTTTGTCACCTGCGTAGTCGATCAGCTTATCCAGTTCCTGTTCGAGTAAGACCTCGTCTTTGACGCGCTCCTTCAGCAAGGCAAACGCCTTGTCGGTCATCTTTTTACGCCGTGCCCGTACCGACGAGAGTACCCTTTCCCGCACGCGCATTTCCCTATCCTGTTCGATGTGGAGCCGGGCGCTGCCAAGGTAAGCCGGCACCTCAGGCTTAGCCTCCGTGTAGTAGACGATGCTGTTGATTTTTTCTTTTAAGAGACTGAGATGATCCTTCACGTCATCGAGAAGACCGGGATCCGGATCGATCAGGGCAAGGACTATATTTGTATCGAGAAAAAGAGCCGACGCTTTCTCTGCAATGCCCGGTTTCAGCGCCGGCCCGGACAGAGTCACTACCTTGGGGTTTTCCGACCATTTCCTGGCAAGGAGCGAAAGGTCCTCCACGAGATTATCTTTTGAACCGATGGCAACGACTATCTCTCCCATAAGTGCTTTATAGTACTATCCGATGCCCGCTTTTTCAACTGGTAAGCACGTGTTGGTGGCGAAAAAGCATTTCCATTTTTCGTCAAATTCTGGTATCTTAATAGCCACGGGAAGTAGCTCAGACTGGTGGAGCACAGCGTTCGGGACGCTGGGGCCGCAGGTTCAAATCCTGTCTTCCCGATTTTTTTTGCCGTTAATTTCAATTAGCTATGAATTTTTTGTTTCACCCTATAGGCTGCGAACGATGCCCTCGATGCGCAGTCTGTAAGCATCATAGTGGATCTCGGGAAGTCTTTCCGGATAGGTTGTGACATTGACTGAGCGTTCTCGGTAATCCCTGCATAGCGCGTCGCGATTCGAGCGCGCGTAGCGACCTTAAAGAAAGCTCACTGCTTGGCCTTGCATTAACTCCTGATAATCTGGTGAACGGACTGGCCGCCGGCATGATGGGATTAAGTCCTGTTCCGACCACATCCTTGGTAATCTTCTTCAGCATTCTTGCATTATGGATGGGCATACGGGCCAGTTGCCAGGTGGGACACCGTTGGCTCGGCCTTTGGGTGGGGCCGCCCTCCGGGCTGCTACTGATCTTTGTCGGAGTTTATGAAATATTGTTCCAGGCTCCGAAGATACCAGCTTCCGTTTAATTCCCGTGCAATGCGCTCTATTCCTGTTTTCTTACCTCACAGAGCAAGGCCTTGTACACCGGGAAACCCGAAATAGGATCACGATTTTTGAAGTCGGTCAGGTAGTTGGTGTTCGCTTCTCTCCACTCTTCCGCATGAATAGGGCTCCCGCCCCCTACGTTCACCTCTACCTGTCCTGTCATCACATCGTCCGTCACCCTGGACCAAAAGGCCACCTGACCCCTGGGCGACTCTACCCAAACCTTATCGCCATCTTCAATCCCCCTTGCCCTTGCGTCCACGGGATGAATAAGGACCTCCGGTTTCGGCTGCAACTTCAAAAGCCCCGGGATGTTCAGATGCTGCGAGCGGAACGCGGACTGAAGCCTGGCCCCGCTATTGAACACCAGAGGGAATTTGCGGTACAGCTCTGGGCTACCCACCGGACCCTCAACCGGTTCGACGTACACAGGCAGTCCCTCATAGCCATATTTCTCCAACACGCTTGATACGAGCTCTACTTTCCCCGAAGGCGTATCGAATCCAGGTTCGGCGTCTTCGCGCAGAAGTCCCTTCGCGTATTTTCGATATTCGTGTGTACCTGCATTAAATCTGACGCCTCTCGGATGCGCCTTCAACTCACCCAGAGAAACCGGTCCGGTCTTGAACGCAAATTCCAGGCGGTCATCATCTGTTGCGGGGAAGAGACCTCCGTAACCGAGCCCTCTAGCCAGCATCGCTAGAAACGTGTAGCCGGATTTTGACTCCTCGATCGGATCGATCACTCTCTTTCGCAGCTGACAGTATCCCCCCGGATATCTCTGGTATCCCACATTTTCATAATTGGTCGTGGCAGGGAGTACAATGTCTGCATAGAGCGCATCAGCGGTCATAAACCTGTCATAGACCACCATGCAATCAAGCTTCTTGAAGCATTTCTTCCACAGCTCGGGATCAGGCAGGCTGGTCAATAGCGATGCGCCGAAGATCAACAGTGCCTTGACCGTATAAGGATCATCATTGAGGATAGCGCGTGGGGCTTCCATAAACTGCGCGGACTGAAGCGTGTCACAAAAATAAGGATACCTGTCGTGGCCGATGGGTTTGGCTCCCTGTGGCGGGTCCAGTTTGACGCGCGGGAATGTCACCGGGCTACGAGGCCTGAATACCAGCCCACCCGGCACATCAAGGTTACCGGTGATAGCCCAGAGGCATAAGGCCGCACGAATGCTCTGGATGCCGCAGTTCGAGTACTCCAGTCCCGTATACATATGCAAAGAGGCGCCTTTCGCGGATGCTATCGACCGGGCCATCTCTATAATGGTCTCTTTCGGTACGCGGGTAATCGTTTCAGCCGTCTCCGGCGGAAATTGCTGCACGTAGTTCCGAAGTTCTTCGAAACCTGTAGTCCAGTTCCGCACAAAGTCTTCGTCATACAGGCCCTCATTCACGACAACGTTCATTATACTCAGAGCCAATGCTCCGTCCGTGCCTGAGCGGATACCGATCCATTGGTGCGCCGATTTCGCCATGTGTGATCGCATATGATCTATCACAACGACTCTGGCACCCCGCCTCTTAGCTGCGAGGATCTTCTTCATCTTGTCCGGAGGCGAATCCGTGGATGGATTTGCTCCCCAAACGACAACCAGATCCGCGTTCTCGAAATCGGAGTACATGGAATGCATCGATGTCCCGATGGTCGGGAGTGCGGCGAGATGGCCATATGCCACGTAGCAAATTGAAGAAACGCCTGCGCCATTCGGTGAGTCAAACGGGTACAAGAAACCGCTGGTGCCGTTAACCGGATCTTCTGCGAATCCAAAGACGTCTCCAAGATTTGAATCGAAACTGCCACGACCAAAGTAGCTCATGACAGCTGGTGCGCCGTATTGATCCTTGGTTTTCTGAAATGCCTGGACAATGCTGTCTATAGCCTCATCCCAGGTGATCCGTTCGAACTTTCCTTCACCCTTTTCGCCTATCCTGCGCAAGGGGTACTTCAATCTATCTTTCGAGTAGATGATTTCTTTTGAATGAAGCCCTCGAATACAGACAACGCCGATGGGATGATCTTTGATCGGCAGAATTTTCTCCACCCTGCCGTCGACCAGTACCACGTCAACGCCGCATCCGCCGGGGCATATGCCGCATATGCTGGTTACTGTTTCTGTCATCTCGGTCCTCCTGCACCCGATTTCGGCTGGGGAAACCCCTGAGACAAAGCCGCCAATATCAATGTGCCTAGAGATGGTGCGGAGCGTAACCCTCTTTGGGGAGGAATCCCAACCTTCTTTTGCGTGCGAGGTGAAGGAGGAAGGGTTAGGGTCTCCCTCCCGGCGGCTTGTTTGTCTTCTTTTCGTCACGCGGCGAACGTGTACTTGGTCCCCGCAGTATTCAAAATAAATTTCGTCGGCATCTCCTTTGCGAATGTTATGGTCGCTTCAAAGCCCGTGCAGTGCGCGGGCACGATCCAATCGGGGTTGATGGCCTTCATGTCCGCTACGGTGCTTTCTATCACTTGTTGTGGTGCATTGACGAGGTGAAATCCACCCACTACTGCATAGACCTTATCGACGCCAGTCATCTTCTGCACATGTTTCACAGTGTTGATGATGCCCGCGTGAGCGCAACTGGACAGCACCACAAGGCCTTTACCTTTCACGTTGAATGCCATTGCCTGCTCTCCCGGAAATGAATCGACCACTATTGCATCGCCTCTCTTCACGAGGAGACTGGGAGGTACTTTTTCGTACGTCGTCACTCTCTCAATGTTGCCCGTAAAATAGGCTCCGGGTATTACCTCGGTTGGGTTCTTGATCTCGATCACGCGCACCAGGTCGAGCGCCTCTATGTCGGTTTTGCTCAGTTGACCTATGTCCAGTCTGTCATTGGTGCCGGGCACCAGTGAGTATCTGTTCAGAAAGGCTTCTTCTCCCAGATAGAGAGGCGTACCTTTCTTTATCTTGTCCTTGTTTGTGCTGAGCATCGTTATCATTGCACCCCAGTGATCGAAATGGCCGTGGCTCAGACCGAAGGCGTTTGCCTTGCCCACATCCAGGCCAAGAACATCCATATTGCGTTTCACTCCGGGCGCATCCAGTCCATAGTCGAACATAAAGCCGCTCGTCTGACCGTTCGAAGCTGCTTCAATGAAATACGATAACCCGTGTTCTGCGTGCATCCACTGTCCGGGAGCAGTGCGGAAGCGCCTGGTAACAGGCGCGTCAGGTCTCAAGGCATCGTAATAATTGTCAGTGATGATGGTAATAACCAGCTTGTCTAATTCGTTAAGCTTCACGGCGCTCGAAGCAGTTCTTGTTTCGCTCAAGATGCTGCCCGCCACCAATACGGCTCCTGCGCCGACCGTTGTCTTCAAAAACTCCCTCCGGCTCATCTCATCGTTCATGACTGATGCCCCTCCTTTTTTGTCATGCTAGCATCGGATGAAAGAATTGTAAACCAATTCTGTCCACACATCCGAATGCGCTGTTGTCAGCCCCATGGTTTTACAGCTCAAGGCTATTAGCGGTGCGTTGCATGGTTCTCGGTCCCGATGCTCCGTCGACAGACCAGTCCTTGGGAGATAAGATCTTGTCGTATTCGTCAAGCCGATCCATTTTTTTGAGCCGGTCAATGATGAGCTGCCAGGCGCAGTCCACGTCGTTACCGATTTCGCATTTACCGTGAGAAGATCCTCCGCACGGTCCGTTGAGTAAGTGTTTGGCGCATCGCGCTACGGGACATATGCCGGCTGTATGAGCCAGAACACACTCACCGCAGCCCCGGCACTTTTCTCGCCATACGCCTTGCTCGTCAAGCGCCCCGAGAAACGTGGTGTTCAAGGCGGGCAATACGGGCACGTGCGCCAACGTCTCGGCGAGCGTCTGGACTCCGGCGCCACACGCCAGAGACAGGACAACCTCTGTGCCAGGCGGGATCTCCAGAAAAGAATTCAGCAGGTCCGCTTCGCACTGGCGTTGAATGGTCGTCGTGTGGATAGTGCAGCCACGAAAGCCCGCATCACCTGAAGCCAGAAGATCGCGCGCGAGTGCATGCGCCTCACGATCACCGCCCGAAAGACATACCGTGACACAGCTTCCGCAGGCAAGAATGAAGATATTCTTGTAAGATTCTAGAGAGGATACAATTTCATCGATAGGTTTGAGTGTGCCGGCAATCATCCAACCGACCCTTTACCGGATACACCGTGCCACTGCATCAACAAATTGGTCTTTCGGTGCTCAGGGCATAACGCTTCAACGTGGTCAAGTGTCTGAGACAGCGTTTTTTTGAGGTCCTGCGTGTAGAGAGGCGCACCGCAAATCGCGCATCGCACCAGATCCATGGTGACCACTTCATCCCATGTGCCTTTAAGAAGCGCTCCGAATTCAACCGCATGCTGCGGGCAAATCCTCCAGCAATTGCCACATCGGGCGCAGAGACTCATGTTGTGTAAGAGCTTTCTCTGATTACCCT
>DATKNH010000054.1 GCA_035541455.1 Syntrophorhabdales bacterium | reverse complement strand
TGCTTCGAAGCGTTCATACCACGTGTTCAGCGGATCGACGCTCACGCCGAACACATGTTCAGCACGTTCATTGACATAGTACATCCCCCGCTCCCCATTGTCCCTTGCGTAATATTGATAGACTATGCCCGGAAGGTTGCCGGCGATGCCCCTGAACCGCTCTTCGCTGTCCCGGAGCGCTTCCTCGGCGCGTTTCTGCGTGGTCATGTCGCGTACAAAAACGACAACTTGATCACCGGCAAGGGGCTGGTACTGTGCACTCACTTCGGCATCGACCAGGCTGCCGTCTTTCCGGCGGCCGATGATTTCAAAACGATTGGGGCCCGTTTCCGCCAGGCCTCTGACAATGGCGGCGATCCTCTCAGCGGTCAGCACAGGCGATAAATCCGCAACATTCATACTCAGGAGTTCCCGCTCGCTGTAGCCGCTGATCCGGCAACACGCCTCATTGACCTCAAGGATTCGTCCCTGCCTGTCGGCCCGTAAGAAGCCGTCCATGGCTTTCTGGAGTGTGACCCGGTGGCGTTCTTCGCTCTCTTGCAGATCCCGGTGCGCAAGCAAGCTGGTCAGGACGTCACCCATACGCCGGGCAATCTCCTCCAGGAGGTTTCTCTCGTCTTGCGTCCAGGCGCGCGGGTACGAGCACTGATACAAGCCCAATGACCACGGCTTGCCTGTTTTTGGATATAAGGCGAGCGCAATTCCGGACCTAAAATGACGGGCCTCTCCTTCCAGGGGGTAGTCGCCTGCCGGACCAAAGGTGACAGGTCCGCTTGACGAACCTATAGCGCGAAAATGCTTGGCCAGATCCTGATTCATGGAGACCACCCCTAATGTCTGATAGTCCGGCCTGCTACGCTCTATGACCGCCTCAAAGGAAGGGGCATCCGGATCGCACGGGTAGACCAGCAAGATACGGTCGCACTCGAAGATTGATAGCATGATATCGAGAACGTCGCGCATCACCTGCTCGAGATCGTTCGTCCCCTGCAAGGCCCGGTTGATCCTGTCCATGTTTTGAAAGAACGTGAGATGAGCGTGAAGTTCGTTCTGCGCTCGTTTAAGCTCAAGTGGGTCGTGTGCTTGATGATACTCCCGCTTTGATTTTTCTGGGGGGTGCGCAGCATGTTGAAGTGTCTGACGAGTAGGTTTCTTGCCCATGGTGCTGCCTCCGTCGTTGCGCTGTCCCTTAGAACGTTTTCTTGATCAGTTCCTCAACTGTTGCGCACTCCGGTATAAGTTTTTCCGAGCCGGGCTTACTTCGTTTCCCGACCGTCTTTTAAATGCCAGGGCGCGAAGGTCCGGTCAAAAAAAACACCTGTGCCCTTCCAGTGACTCCGTATCTCATATGTACAGGACTCCCATCGGCATCACGGAGGTTTGAATAGACTGCTTTGCATATCGTCCCGAATGGCATTGTCCTTGTACCGGCTACCATTATATCCTTGTTGCCGCACGTACGTGGGCTAAAGCTTATACCGAGAACAGCGAAGGAGTCCTTTGTTGCCATGTAACGGAGCCCCGAACCTCAGTATAGGTTAGCACAGTTAGGAAGTGATGCAAGATATTTGCAGATATTTGCACATCGGATTTAAGTGCACCTGTCAGGGAACTTGCACCCTGAACGTCTGGCAATCTGGGTCAGCGAAGCCTCCGCGCCCGGGCGGGATGCCACACCGGTAATCATTCGTTAGGCGCTTCTCGGTATCTCGTGGTGAGACCGTGTGGCTTGTCCGGACTCTTGGACCGATACGAAAACTGACGAGGAGCGAGTCCCCTAGCCTGCTGCTGTATGGCAGGGAGAAGATGTCCGGAGTTTCCCGCGTTGAGGTCGGCTCACCGTTTTCTGATTGCTCAGTCATTCTTGCGGACCTCTCACCACCTCGCCCCTCGTGCTGCTACTCTGTGATTAGAACCTGTCCTGGCACTGCATCCGATGCAGCTTTGTGTATCCGGTTAATCCAGTTCTGCCCCTCGGCTATTACTCCCTCACTACTGACCTTAATGGCCAGCATTGATGTGGCTTAGGTGAGCATACGCGCCCTCCCATCACGCCACTCGAAATTCCCGAATGGCGATTAGAGCATGCCGTCGTGAACATCGAAAGACTGCCTCATGTGCCGTTCAGCAGTTCTTGAATCATCTTACTCAGCTCCGGGAGTTTCTGGTCGATCATCTCCCACAGCCTTTTGTGATCAAAGCCCAGGCGCCGCCTTTTGTGTGGGTTCCACCTGCCTATGATGCCGTTCCAGTCCATCGGAAGAAGTTCCTGCCGCATCGCAAGTGGTAGGGACGTCCATCCTTCCTTCATGACAGTAACCCGAGAATGGCCGACCCAATGGTGCTCCTGCCCTCCACAAACCTATCATACGAAAGAGAGCCGAAGTCGCTGGAGAGCTTCGTAGCCAGCTTGTCGATCTCGTAGAGCCAGAGCTTAGCCATGTCCATCCATCAGGGACGATTACCGAGGCTCAATACGCCACCGCTCTTGCTGCAGTGAAGAGGGCGGAGTACAAAGAACTGCAGGCTCTTCTTGGGTACTATCTCGCCGTAGCGGATCTCAAGCGTATAGTCGCTTCGTACTCCAGCCATTAAGCTATAATGATCTGAGCTTTACGAGCGGGTAATCCATTATTGCGGTGAACTGAAGACCCCTGCGCAATAATTTCATACTAACTCGGCAGCATGCAGGTCTGATGTGCGCATGCTGAATGAACTCCAGTCTTCGCGGCACATGAATATTCGATAAAACGGCGAGAGCCGTGCAGCGCCTACTGAGTGAGAACCGTAAGCGCATCACGCAGTGGCTCACTGGAGATCGTGATCAGCCCTCCATACGGACGATCGAGTTCCTGGATCAGATAGAGTGAAGCTGCGGACGAAAGAGCACAAATGAGCAAGACAATGATGACCGTCGCATTAGGAGAAGAGGACAAGCCGAAGTTAAAGAAGATGATCACGAGCCAGGATACCAGTATCACGAAGAAGGGCATGGGTAACGAGCTTAGACCAATCTGTTGGGCGAGCAGCCAGCGTTCTGCGGCCAGGTCGCCGCTCACCTGCAAGGCCCGTGACTGGAGCCATCGCTGGGCACGGTCCTGCGGCGACAAGCGCAGCAGCTTTTCCTGGAGAGCTTCCATTCCGGACACCCTTTTATCAAAGCTTTTGGCGTACGTGTATTCCATCCTTTCTTCCGACCAGATCCGCTTGATGGCAGCAGCGACGGTGAGGCGCAGTAAGTCGCGGGCGTCCTTCGTCTCCGGTCCGTATTGCGCCATGAGGCGATCGAGCAGGATAATGTTCGAGCTTGTACTTATGAGTTCGTTTCTCATCGTATCAAAATTAGCCCTGGCAGAGGAAATCAAGAGCCCAATGACAAGGGCAGCCAGCGTTGCGAGCATACCAGTCCCCAGCTTCACGACATCCAAAGACCGATCACTCAGATGATGTTTTGGAAGTAATCGTTGAAGGAGCATTCCGAGAAGCGTGCCGCCGAATATGCACCCAAAGACGATCAGCGATATGGCCAGTGTACTCACGGTTCGCCCCCTTCGGCAAAGGATTCAGTTTTCAGGTCATTGGTTGATATGTATCGCATCGTTCATCTCTTGATGCCAATTGCTACAGCTAAGATCCAGGACCGCATCGGATGCCGCCGAACGCGCAAAACCGCTTCATCTAGTTGCATTGGTGCCGACTAAAACCCTGCGTACCGTCTCGGCAAGCTGATGTTTTGGAAAGGGCTTTAACAAAAACTCACGAATACCTGCCGCTTTCACGTCCTCCGAAGACAGGTTTTCGCTGAAGCCCGTGAAGAGAATTATAGGAACATCCGGTCGTACCTCCAGTATCCTTTGTGCGAGTGTCATGCCTGTCATTTCCGGCATAACCGCATCGGTGATGATAAGATCGAACCCTTCAGGAGCAAACCGGAATAGCTTCCACGCTTCGGCTCCGCTCGTTGCGGTTGTTACCTTGTATCCGAGACGTTGGAGCGTTTCAGCTGTTGCCTTTACGACCGAAGGCTCATCATCGACCACCAGGAGCCTCTCGCTGCCCATGGGCATGATGCCTCGTTTCTGCGATCCTGCTTCGGCAATATCCTCAAGTGCCGGAAAGAAAACAGTGAACGTGGAGCCTCTGCCTACTGCACTATCAACCGTAACGGCCGCGCCGTGACTCTGGACAATGCCGTAGACGACCGCGAGCCCCAGTCCTGTCCCCTGCCCCGGCTTCTTCGTGGTAAAGAATGGCTCGAAGATTCTGGTTTTCACCTCTTCGCTGATGCCGCACCCGGTATCCGTTACCGATAACACCACATACCGACCAGGCTCCATGGACGCATGAGGCAGTGTCTGGCGAGTCTCAAACGTTCGATCCGATAGACTGATCAGGAGGCGCCCTCCTTTCTCCAGCATGGCGTGATACGCGTTTGTAGCGAGATTCATGAGCACCTGCTGAACTTCCGATGGATCGCCCATAATCGTATCTGACGCCGCTTTCATTTCAAGCTGCATTTCGATGGTCACGGGTAGCGTGCTGCGAAGGAGTTTGTAGGTCTCCTTAACCAGAGGCGTCAGATTCAGGGCGTTCTTCTCGTGATCACTTTTTCGGCTGAAGGTAAGAATCTGTTTCACTAGGTCCGCCGCTCGCTGAGAGGCGCTGATGATCTCTTCAATGTTGATCCTTGGTCTGCCGTGAACGTCGTCCCGGGCCAGCTCTGCATTCAATATAATCACGGAAAGCATATTGTTGAAGTCATGGGCAATACCGCCTGCCAGGGTCCCGACAGCCTCCATCTTCAATGCGTGCCGGAGCTGCTCCTCGAGCCGTATCTGCTCTGTAACGTCCCTTCCTACAAACACGTAATTTACGACGACGCCCGACCGGTCCTTCACAGGAGATATGGTCTCTTCGATATCATAGACAGATCCATCCTTCCTTTTTCGTACGAGGCGGCCCTTCCAAGGATTACCCGAATTGACGGTCTGCCATATCGAGTCGTAAAAAGACCGGGGATGCCGGTCGCTTCGCAGGAGCGTGAACTCACGCCCGAGGATATCGTCTTCGGCGTAACCAGTTATGCGGGTTAATGCCGGATTGATGTATTCCACCTTACCGTCGGTGTTGGTGACCATTATGCTTTCTGCTGTCTGTTCAATTGCGGTCGCCACCTTCCGGAGAAGTTCCTCAGTCGTCCGGAGCGTGGCCTGTGCTAATTGGTGTTCCTTTCGCTCCTCCACCTCTCGGAGTGCGCGGGAGACGGCAACGGGTAATCTTGCCAGGCGGTTTTTCAGTATGTAATCAGTCGCTCCCTGTTTCAGCAGATCTATGGCGAGTTCCTCTCCTAATGCACCGGTGACGAAAATAAAAGGTGTATCGGGTGCCCGCTCCAGCTTTAAGCGCAAAGCCGTGATGCCATCAAAGGCAGGGAGGGAATAGTCTGAAAGAATTACATCGGGCAAAAAAGCTGACAGCGCCGAGATATAAGCCTCCTCTGTTTTTACTCGTTGCACAGAAAAGTTCATACCGGCGTTTTGTAGCTCGTACTCCATCAACTCGGCATCAGTTGGTATATCTTCTACAATGAGAACACGAATGGTGTCGGACATGCCTTTTCCTTTCTGCTCGCGGCGGACGAAGAAATCGGACAGGCCGGTCAATAAGGGGGTCTATTCATCAGCAGCCAGTAGAAGCCTATCTCTGCCACCGCTCTGGCAAACTCATCAAAATCAACCGGCTTTACAACGTAACTGTTCACCCCCAGGCGGTAACTTGCTATTCTGTCCCTTTCTTCATTTGATGACGTCAGGATCACAACCGGCACGGATTTGGTCCGCTCGTCAGAGCGGATCCTCTTGAGCAGTTCCAAACCGTCGACCTTGGGAAGCTTGAGATCGAGGAGTACCAGCTTCGGGCACTGCTGCTCCGCTTTTCCCGGTCTGCAATCGACATTATTCATGATGTACGCAAGCGCCTCTGCACCGTCCCTGAGGACGTGCACCTTGTTGGCGAGATTTCGCTCTTTTAGTGCGGCAATCGTCATCTCCACGTCTGCAGGGTTGTCCTCAACGAGTATGATTTCTATGGTGTTCTCTTGCATTTGTCACTTCCTTCTCACAAGGTAGCAATTTCGACCTATTGCGATGCCGCTAGCGCTTTGTGAATAGTATCACCTATTCTTATACGTTTTTGAAGTAACATTGTAAACCGCCCCCGCGCTGTCACCATTAACGTGTCTTGTGTCAACGTCAGCACCGCCATAAACCACGAGAGTAGTATAACTTCCATCGGAAGAGTTCAGAAACTTGTTTGTCATCCTCTGCCTTCGAGTGTGAAGTCTCACTCAGTCATGGGGAAGAAGAGAGATGCCACTCCTCCGTGGCACTCCCCGCACGTCGACCCCGCTTCGCGGGCAGGGGCCTGGAGTTTATAACGTCTGCCGTCGATGTAAGCCGCAGGAAAAGATGCATCAGTAAACATGCTGCAAGTTCTCCCCCTTTTTCCTTTTCCCTGTTGCTAAAACTCAACAACGGTTGCGTGTTTTGTCGCCCTTCGCGCTCGCTACTCCGTGATCAGGACCTCCCAAGGCACTGCATCAGATGCGGCTTTCTTTATCCTCGTGACCCAGTTCTGTCCCTCGGCTATGACGCCCTCGCCGGTGACCTTATCACCAGGCTTCAGTTGGCCTATGTTTGTATAGCCACCTTCGAACTTGGCGAATTCGAAATTTCCGACGTAGGCTTTTTCCCCGATACTCACGGTGGCTATCCAGAACTTCGGATCCACCCTCTGTATCTCTCCGGTGAATTTGAATTTTTCATTCCTGGCGAAAGCGTCTGAGGGTACTGTCACATCGAGCCATATCTGCGAGTAAACTGACTTCACCATTAACAGTCCGATCACGACCGACAACACTATAGATAGCTTTTTCATATCATGCCTTCTTTATTAGTCTCGGCTTCTATTTTTCGCGTTCTTCACAATGCCATTGCTTCTGCTCTCGCGGCCACCCTGCTTCCTGCCGTAACCATACCAACATATTCAACTTCAATGTCACAGGTTTTGCATCCCAGGAAAGCGGCGAATATGTCCTTGGTGATACGCAGTTCATCAATTGTGGTCTTATCATCAAGCCGATCCAGTTCTTGAAACTTGTAGCGTAGAAGTATCATGGGAACCTCCTTAGTCGTTTTTCGTGACTCTCATCTTCTCTGACTCGAGTGTGCTTCCGTAACCATTACATGAACCGCTGAGGTCATTAGCCAGTAGCGCATGCTGCACATCTATGTGACATCAATGCACCCGATGTGCCACAGGTTGGCAAAGAAAAGTCGCTTCTAAGGTGGAGAGTTTTTCGAGAACAATCGCCCTATTCTACTGGCAATTCAACAAAAAAGGGGTATGCTGAACATAATCGCCCGTATTATGTGCCTACACCAAAACGTAAAGCAACCAACAATTTGGGGTATCAGTGACCTCAACAAATTCGGATTGCAGGTCCATTCATCTTCCTTGCAATTGAAACGAACTTGGAAAAGGCACCACGCCATCTCACCAAGTAATGCTTCGTTAAAGTGTTTTCAAGCCATTTTCAAAACTATACCAACTCGAGAAGAATTGCGCACCCTACTTTCAACGATTTCGTTTCTTAAGTTGAATCCAGAAATAGGAGATAAAAGGAATCCTAGACCAAGAAGGTTATTCGCTATTCCTCAAACGATAACTTCTTCTCGGGATGGTGAGCGATTACTGAAGCAATTTGCCGGCTTTATAATGTAAGCATTCATCGAAGTGTTTCTGAGCTTAGGTAATGCCAGCTTACGTTTACGAGTGATATTCGATACCGTACTTGTCCAGTCGATACTGCATCGTACGATAGGTAAGACCTAAAAGACGCGCTGCCTTGGCAATCACGCCTCCGCTCTTTTGCATAGCCTGGATGAGCAAGTGCTTTTCCACATCTTCAAGACTAACCCCTCCGACCGGAATCTCGATTTCAGCCGAAAGCGTCTCACCTGCTGGTACTTCATAAGCCGTTACGATTTCCGCCGGAAGATGAGACTCCTCTATAGCTTCACCTTCAGTGAGAATGACGGCCCGTTCGATGGTGGACTCGAGCTGACGTACATTTCCGGGCCAGTGATAGGTCAGGAGTCGCTGCATAGCAGCAGAAGAAACCCGTTTGACCTTACCACTCCCCAAGCTTTGAAACTTTCTGATAAAATGCTCAATAAAGATGGGGATGTCCGTAGGCCTTTCTCTCAGCGGAGGCACCAGGATGGGAAACGTGTTGAGACGGTAATAGAGATCATCTCTAAAACTACCCTCCTTCATCATCTTGGCAAGGTCCCTGTGTGTTGCCGAAATGATCCGGACATCTACCGGGATCGTGTCAGTTCCGCCGAGCCGCTGGATCTGCCGCTCCTGGAGCAGCCGGAGGATCTTGCCCTGAAGCTGAAGGCCGAGGTCGCCAATTTCGTCCAAGAACAGAGTGGAGCCTGACGCCTGCTCCACAAGACCTTTCTTCTTGGCATAAGCTCCGGTAAAGGCGCCTCTCTCGTACCCGAACAGTTCAGATTCTAACAGCGTCTCAGGAATTGCCGCGCAATTTATAGCGAGCATAGGCCGGGAGGTCCTGCGGCTGAGCTGGTGGATGGCCTTGGCAACCATTTCCTTTCCGACCCCGCTTTCTCCCCAGACCAGGACTGTCGTGTCGGCTGGCGCGACCTTCCTGATGAGCCGGAAAACCTCCTGCATCCTGCCATGCTGCCCGATCATATTATCTATGGAGTACTGCTGTTTCAATTGTGAGCGCAGCAACTTGTTCTCTTCCGTCAGGCGCGCCTGATCCAGCGCCTTCTCAATGACCACGAGAAGTTCGTCCTTCCCGATTGGCTTCGTGAGGTATTGGAAAGCCCCCTTTTTCACTGCCTCCACCGCCGATGAAATGGTGCCGTGCGCAGTGATAACGATAACGATCAATTCGGGTCGAAGACGTCTGGCATTCTCGAGGAATTGAACCCCATCCATATCTGGCATGACTAGATCTGAGAGCACCAAATCAAAATTAGCCGTCTCCAGCATCTGCAGAGCCTCTAGGGGACTTCCCGTCGTCGCCACGTCATGGCCCGCGTCTTCAAGAATCATAGATAGAATCTTCCGCTGGGCTGGCTCGTCATCGAGAATTAATATCGAGGGCTTTATCGTTGGCTTCTGTTTCATTTTAGAACGTTCTTACACACTCTTACCTTATATCGGTTGTGATGGCTTCTGTCAAGTGCTTGATTATATGTATTCTCTGCCAAGTATGTTCGTCTCTGCCAGGACTCTTCATTTTGTAAACCGTAAATCTGTCGCTATAGAATTGCAACAGAATGAGATAAATCACACTTCGCCAGAATTCACGGAAAAGACATCGATCCTGGGCAAAGAAAGTGGTTGCGCTAATCAGTTTCCTGGATTCCTAAAAATATTAGAGTGGAACATCTGATTTGGGTGACCCCCGCTGTCAAGGGGCTGTTGCCCAAACTGACCTTGTGACGCCAAGCCTCGAATCCCTCTCGCCTCATGGAACATTGCCTATGGGGATTCGACGCAGCGTATATACCGAGTCCGCAAAGCCTGAGTAGACCTCTGTGTGTGCATGCCGCCCCTATCGGCGTTTTCGAAGAGGCAGTGCTCCTGGAGCCTACCATGCCCCACCACAAAGTGCAAGAACATTGTATACAATTATGAACATTTTATTCTCATTGCCTTGCTAAGAAGGAACTCATCTTCGGCGATTTGGGCAACAGCCCCTCAATAGTGGACACGGTGACAGCAACAGCACTCTCATTTTCAAAGAGCAAAATGAGTGCCAATAAAATGCGTTGAAGATACTGTATGATTGAATTTGGCTCATCTCCATTATTCGAGAATTAAGAGAGGTGATGATAATCATGACTCGATTTGACAGCTTCAGCAGTACTCCAAAACGTAAAAGCGTTTACTATTTGGTGAGTTTTTTCAGGGTTTAGGGAATCCACAACCATGCACCCATTGTGGGGAAACCGAATAATCGCCTCGCGATGCCGAACCTGCGATACTTTGGCACTGCTCTTGCCATAGGAGTATCCAAGAAAGAAATGATGATGACGATTCACGGAGTGTTCCATACGATCTTGAACCTCTTTCCTGAAGCGAAGAAATGGACAGTAGAAGTCAATATTGCGATTTTTGCCGGACAGAGAGGAGAAAAAGATGACCCCAACAACAGGTAACGCCGTACTCATATCGAGGTCAGGCTCCGGTTGGCACGCCTCATTTCAGCCCAGAGACATAGAGCACTATCTCGAACAACATGGTGCCTTGTGGCCTAAAGAAGATCTGCTACAGAATGACACCCCGCTCGCTCACGGCGTAGATGGGGAATATCGCTGGTTCTTAGTTCGCGCCCTACCGTTGCGCGACGAGGAAGGGAACATTCTCCAGTGGGTAGGAACGGCAACGGACGTCAAAGATCGCCAGGCGGCCGCAGAGAGACTCCGAAACGAGGTAATTCTGCGCGAAGAAGTCGACAAATCAAACATATTTGAAGAGATCGTGGGCACATCACCCCCTCTGAAGACCGTGTTATTCCATGTCTCCAAAGTTGCACCAACAGATTCGACCGTCCTCATCATCGGTGAAACCGGTACGGGCAAGGAACTCGTCGCCCGGGCTATCCACAAACTTTCGTCCCGCTCGTCGCGACCTTTCGTGAGCGTGAGTTGCGCCGCAATACCACCGGCATTGATCGCCTCGGAGTTGTTCGGCCACGAGAAGGGTGCCTTCACGGGAGCACTGCAGCGGCGCATGGGTAAATTCGAAATGGCTGATGGAGGCACGATCTTCCTCGACGAAATAGGAGAGCTTCCGGCTGAGACCCAGGTTGCGCTCCTGCGTGTCCTGCAGGAGCATGAATTCGAGCGTGTCGGCGGAAATCAAGTGATTAGGTCAAATGTGCGCGTGATTGCCGCCACCAATCGCGACTTGGGGGCAGCCATCGAAGCCGGCACCTTCAGGAGTGATCTCTTTTACCGGCTTAATGTGTTTCCTATCGAGATGCCGCCGTTGCGTGAACGAAAAGGGGACATCCGCATGCTCGTCGAGCGTTTCATTCAGCGCGACGCAAAGAAGATGGGGAAGAAAATACGGGACATAAACAAGAAGACATTGGACCTCTTTCATTCATATGCGTGGCCTGGCAATGTCCGCGAACTACAGAACGTTGTTGAACGTGCGACCATACTTTGTACAACGGAGACTTTTTCAGTGGATGAGAGTTGGTTCACCCGGCAGTGTCCGAAAATGGAGCCTACAACGCGCTCGCTTTCTGAAAAGCTGGTGACGCGCGAGAAAGAGATGATAGAGTCCGCGCTGAATGAGACCCATGGCCGGATATCCGGACCGTCAGGTGCTGCAGCCAAGCTCGGTATCCCGCCATCCACCCTGGAATCGAAGATCAGATCACTCAAGATAGACAAGTACCACTTCAAAATGGGCTGACACTCTACTGCTTCCCTTGCCTTGCCTTGGCGACGAGAAGAGCAGTGACTTCCTGTTAATCGTTCACTTCTCTGTTAACTGTACAAGCAAGTCGAACTGAGTCTGTTATCGCTCGGCGTTGGGCATAACGGCTGAAGCTTCTGACTACAGACTAAGGAGAAGTCTTACTACCGAGCAAAGGGGGCAGCCTTGGCACGCGAATGCATGCAGGAACAATAAGCCAAGGACAAAAGCTCAAGAGCGGGCTAGCTTCCTTAAAGGGTGCGGTCTATCATGGCCCTGTACCGGGAGGGCTCATGTAAAACCATGCGGGCCTCTGGTTTCCTACAGGCTTTCCCTTGAAGGTGCTCTCTGTTGCGCAGCCGCTCATCGCCATAACCGCCAAGAACAACAGCAAAAGAAGCAATGCGCATTTGTTACTGACGGCCGCCCTCATACGAACAGGACGGCTCTCTGTTTTTCTGATGAAAATACGCGTGGTGATAAACATGACAATCCTCCCATAGTGTGCGTATATACGCGCTTCATACGGTTACCCTCGCAAGAGATGTGCCAGGGAAAGACAAGGAAGTTCCATGCGAGATTCACCATCTTCCCATTTTATCCAAGCCAGAATGAATCGACGAGGCATTCTAAGGCCTAGATGACTTGCCCTTTGGTTTTCGCGCCGTGACTCTTCTGTCCTGACACCCTCTTACACCAAAGCTTGCGAATCTATACGAAATAGTGCAGACATCTACCTTTTGGTAAATTTGCACGGAAGTTGCGCAAGGTAGGGAAAAAAGTTTCTCTTCCACCAAAACGAAAGCAGATCAATGCTTATATACTCCCCACCACACAAATGTCGACCAGGGAGTGGTCGGCTTTACCGTTCCTGTTTATTTTCTGGACACCTGCCTTCCGGAGAATACGGAAGAAGACCGGAGGTGGACCGATACGCTCTATGGCGGTGACCGGCGCTACCGGCTGTGCCAGGAGCTCATTCTCGGGGTCGGTGGTGTGCGTGTCCTCGAGGCGCTGGGCCACGATGCGGTCCGACGTTTCCACATGAACGAGGGCCACTCTGCGCTCCTCACGCTGGAACTGCTCCGCCAGGAGGCGAAGCACACGGGCCGGACGAGCGTGACCGGTGCCGATATCCAGGCAGTCAGGGAAAAATGCATCTTCACCACTCATACCCCTGTTCCGGCTGGCCACGATCAATTCCCCATAGAGCTCGTCGCACGCGTTCTCGGTGAGAACGAGCAGTTCTTTGACATGAAAGACACCCAGATCATTGCTCTGCTTGACCGTATTCTGAATGTGCCAGAAGAGTTGACCAATATAGAGGAACTGCGCCGCGCTGCCAGTACCCTTAACATGACCTTGCTTGCTCTCAACCTGAGCCATTACGTGAACGGGGTCGCAAAAAAGCACACTGAGATCACGAAACTCATGTTTGCGAAATATACGATTCACTCGATCACCAACGGTGTGCACGGAGCAACGTGGACTTCAGGGCCTTTCCAGCAGTTATATGACCGCTATATTCCCGGGTGGCGCCAAGACATGTTCAGTCTTCGTTATGCCCTTTCTATTCCCCGATCAGAAGTCTGGGACGCTCACGCAGAAGCGAAAAGAAACCTCATTGACTACGTCAACCGTGCAACCAATGCCGGCATGAGCGCGGAGGTGTTTACGATCGGTTTTGCCCGGCGCGCAGCGACATACAAAAGGGCGGACCTCCTCTTTACAGACCCGGCGATGCTGCGGGATATATCCCAAAGGACCGGGCACGTTCAGATCGTCTATGCCGGCAAGGCGCACCCGCAGGATCAGGGAGGAAAAGACCTGATCGCCCGTATTTGCGAAATGAAGAAAAGCCTCGCGGGCTCTGTCACGATCGCCTATATTCCCAACTACGATATGACCATAGGAAGAATGATCACGTCCGGCGTGGACCTCTGGCTCAATACGCCTCAGCCGCCTATGGAGGCCTCGGGCACGAGCGGCATGAAAGCCGCGCTCAACGGTGTGCCGAGCCTGAGTATTCTCGACGGATGGTGGATCGAAGGCTGCATCGAAGGGGTTACCGGATGGGCAATAGGCGAGGATGCACGCCACCGCAATGGAGGGCATGACGTATCACGGGATGCGATATCGCTCTACGACAAACTCCGAAAAACCATCGTGCCGCTCTTCTATGAGAATCGTACCGGTTTTATAGAGGTAATGCTGCACTGTATGGCCCTGAACGGTTCCTTCTTCAACACGCACCGGATGTTACAGCAGTATGTTATGAATGCCTACTTCCTGTAAACCGGGGAGTACTTGCATAAGGAGAGCGAGGGTCTTTAAAGACGTAGATGGTTCGAATGCCGCGTTATTGAAAGGCGAAGCAGTCTTCGCGAAATAGTTTTAGACAAGCATCTGCGGCTTCGCCATCATAAAATCTGCGACCATTTTTTGTTATCTCATCGAGGGCGGCATCAATGCCGAGCGATGGCCTGTAAGGGCGGTGGAAAGCCATAGCCTCTACTCTGTCGGCAATGCAGAGAATACGAGCCTCAAGAAGTATCTGATTCCCACGAAGAGCGCGTGGATAACCGGACCCATCAAGCTTTTCATGGTGCTGGTACACCATCTCCGCAATCGGCCAGGGAAAGTCGATGGGCTCCAAGATGTCATAGCCGGTCTTGGGGTGGGCCTTGATGAGGGCAAACTCCGCCTCCGACAGCTTTCCGGGTTTACAGAGGATTTCCGCAGGCACCGATATCTTCCCGATGTCGTGGATGCGTGCGGCGAGTTGTACACCCTCGATTCGGTCGGGTGAAAGACCCATTTCCGTAGCTATGGCAGAAGCAAGCTGCGCTACATGTTTCTCGTGACCAGCGGTATATGGATCCCTTTTCTCGAGCATCAGCGAGACGGCTTGTATCACACCTTCGAGCGTACGATGCTGTTTTTCTCCCGCAAGTCTCAGCTCCTCATTTGCTCGCGCAAGGTCTGAGGTCCGCTCTCTCACCTGCATTTCCAATTCGTTCCGCCGTCGCGACGGAGCCTCTTGCGCTCGCCTATGTTCTGTAATGGCATCCGCCATCCAGACAATTCCAACTAGTCTCCCCTTGCCATTCGGTATTGGTTCATCACTGCACGTTGTCCACAGATGCTCACCGGTTTGCCGCACATGTCTGTTCTGGGTGGCAAATGCTTTCTCGTTTGAGTCTTGTAAAGATAGAAGCTTCATGATCATTAACATGGCAAGATATGTGCCAGAGGACGGGGACCTAGTCCCTTGTGAATCTCATTGTGCTCTCATGTCTGCAAGCTTCGGCATACAACGCTGTATGAACGACACAGACCCAAGAGCAAACTGATCTAACATTCACCACTTGATAGCGTCGATCTCTTTTCTACCCTAAAACGTGCACGTGCTGCACCTTTTCGTCTATTTCTCCGGATTCTTAAACATACCACCATACAGCAACACGCTTGAAAAACGTAAGTGCATCAACGGTTTGAGTTCCCGTTACGCTTATGGCATTCCACTTGCGATACAGCAGATGATAGGTGATCGATGGTGATGCAAAGTTACCCAGACACTTTGACTTGCGGTACGAGGTTGTATGCGGTGATGACGAGAGAGCGCTCACAGGTTAGCGGGTGAGTACTTGGACGCTTACTTCAATACAGAAAAGGGGTGAAGGAGGCCCCACGCATGGTATGGGATGATCGTTTTAATAAGACAGCGCGGTTTCAACTGGCTGCTGCGCGACTCTGTCTGGACTGTGAAGTTGTTTATGAAGGTGATACCTGCCCGGCGTGCGACTCAAGGATTTTCTATAAGCTCACGGACGCCATTCCAGCTATGCTGCACCCTTGCGCAAAGATGGACGAGCCTACTCTATTCGTGGCGCACACAAAGACGCTGAGCTGCATATCAAAGGGAGCTGATATCCAGGCCATGGACTCGATGCCGGACGTAAATAGGACATTGGCAAAAGCTTCATGACAAGAAACGCTGTTACGCGCTTGCCGCAACTGCGGGAGAGGAGCACAACCATGAAAACTTCCAATCACGCTTTTTTGCAACGTGAAATAAATGCGGCTGCTGCCACCCGTATGATTCTCGGGAATAGCGAGAGGAGTACAAAGATGGAAATCTTGGGCCAGGGAACCACCTGTGATTTTAGTCGGCCGCTCGCCCATAAAGAAAAACACTTGGAGAGAGAGGCCAGATCCCTAAAGTCTTACCGTGGGACTGAAACGATCCTGCTCGCGGAAGATGACCCTGCGGTGAGAAAAATGATCAGCCTCATCTTGCGAGAGCGGGGCTACGCCATAATTGAAGCCGCGGACGGAAACGAGGCTGTTCGCCAGTTTGCCGATCACAAGAGTGCCATCGATCTTGCGATTCTGGATGTGATTATGCCGTACAAGAACGGCCAAGAAGTCTATAGGGACCTCACCGGCATAAGTCCGGGTCTCAAGACGCTCTTCATGAGCGGCTATACGAATGACATTGTGTTGGAACACCGAGGGACGCCTGATGATCGGGTAGGCTTCATAGCTAAGCCTATGATGCTAAACGAGCTTCTGCAGAAAGTCAGGCAGATACTCGACACACCTCGTAGTTTATGAGACACGTCTCTAAGCATGTCAAAGGAGATGATCGTCATGGAAAGCTATTCATGGTGGACAGACGAACAGAAAGAGTTTGCCGTAGAAATCTCCGAGTTTACGGCAAGCATCATGCCGAAAGATGCAGAAACCAGGTGGATGAGAGAATTTCCATGGGACATTTTTCGAAGAGATAAACGAGATCATCGACTTCAGCTAACAAAGGACATCCTTGCGCATATGGACTTTATGGCTATACTATCCTTACACATCAAGGAGATGCCCGCAGATATCTTCAATCCGGTGTAGGAGGTTAAACAAATCGTGCAGGGCACAAAGGAGGTCAAGCTGAGGGCCGCGTTAAGAGGCATCGATCTACAGACTGAGGGTAGTCTACTCAACTCCCAGCGAACTCGGCTTACCATTGGGACTCAATAAAGATGCTCGCTATCAACTGGGATATTAGACTTTTTAGCTTCGCGGCAATCATAGCGGTCGCATCCCTATGGGGATGTGCCACAGACAGGGGAGGCAACACTCCCTTGATCCGTGCGGCCTTTTATGGGGACGCCCCCAAAGTGGAAGCCCTACTCAAAGCCGGAGAAGACGTTAACGCGGCCAACGGGCTGGGTATAACGCCTTTGTTGGCTTCCGCGTGGGGCGGAACAGGTAAAGGCGATGTTCACATCGCAAGAGTCCTGATTGAAAGTGGTGCGAACGTAAACGCCACCACTATCCGCGGGGAGACCACGCTGATTGCGGTTTCGATATTCGGGAACGTCGAATCTGCGTTGCTCTTGCTTGATAACGGTGCAGACGTCAATGCTCAAGACGTCGATGGCGACACGGCTCTCCACCAGGCGGCTCTTCACGGACACACCGCTATTGTACGCGCCCTCCTGGCCAAAGGTGCAAAACCCAACGTGGCCGACTCGCATGGAACTACACCCCTCATGTGGGCCTGCGATTGTCCGTCGCCAGAGGGAGTCTGCCCCGAACGGGCTGAGATTGTACGCCTGCTCATTGCTGGAGGTGCGGACGTAAACATGAAGGATGCCCGCGGCAACACCGCTTTACATCGCATTCAGGGGGGCACAAGGGCGGAGAAGGAAGAAGTTAAGCTGCTTCTCAAGGATGCGGGAGCCAAAGAGTAACTCCGTTCTCCCCAAAGGTCTGAACCACTTTTCCACGAACCATCTATAATTCTCGAAAAGTCGAGACGGGTCACATTTTGCTCATCAAGTGTTTCCAAGCTCCTATATGTGGCACTTCGATTGCTCTACGAAAGTTGCAGGCGTGGTGCTCAGGTGAGAATGCGAGAGTCTGACATCGGTAAAGGGAACTAAGCATCAGGGCGATCTATTGGCTCACAAACCAATAGGGTCACGCCAGATAACATATATGCCGTAACAAGGAGATATCCGTGAGCCGCGATTCGGACAATGCGAGAGAAAAGATCATCGACATTGCGGAGCAGGTATTCACCGAAGACGGCGCCAGACACGTAACAGTCGATGCTGTTGCCTCAAAGTCAGGCACTAGCACAGGTGGGGCTCCTCTATCACTTCCACGATAAGGAAGCTCTTCTTAAAGCCATTCTAGACAGACGTGTGAAGCGCGCTATGGGATACAGTGAAAAAAGCCAAGCATCTCAGCGCGAGACTAATCAGAAAATTCTTTCCGACCGTTTACCCGGTTTGGACGAATCGCACGAACAGAAAAAGAAAATGCAAGGCCAGCTCCTTGCTGCTATTGCACAGGATACCCGATTGCCGGTGCCGTACCAGCAAGGATTTCAGAAACAGCATGCACGAGTTCTGCAGTGGTGGACTGAGACCAGAGAGGGCTGCCGTTATTCTACTGGCGGTTGAGGGTATGAAGCTGCTCGAGCTTTTCTCATTGCTCACCTTTACACCTCGAGAACGGAAAACGATAATGCATGAGATCACGAGACTTGCCAGGAAGGAAAAACATGCTTGGTAACCGCACGATCGATACTGATCGGTTTAAATCGCCTTCAAGCCTGATTTTACCAATAATCGCTAATTCGCGAAAATTCGCAATCGTATTAGTTCGAGGAAAGTAGTAATTTAGGATACTTACACGTGGCATTGCGATTGCTCTCTGGAACTATAGGTCCTGAAATGAAGAGACCAAAATAAAGCCAAAGGAGGCAGGGCATGAAAAAGGTAGTGGTAGCATTAACGGTGGTGATCGGACTGGTAATGGTGAGTTCAGTCTATGCCCAGAAATGGCTGGACATGACAATCCCGTCAGGAGACCTTATGAAGGGTCAAAGATTCTTGTTCACCGGAGAGATCCAGAGCCTGGATCCGAAGTCGCAGACTGCGGTCGTGAAGGTTGGGGACAAGGTCTACATCGGGAATTTCGGATTCGCCAAGTACGAGGGTGCGTATTCAAACCTGAAAAACCTCAAGGTCGGCGAGATGATCACCGGTAAAGGTGTGGTCGCCGAGGGCCAGAACTGGGTCACAAGAGTTAAGGAAGCTGCACCGGGTGCAAAGCCTATGGCAGGACCGGATACGGAATAGCTGACGACCGAGGCGATGGTAGGTCCGGTGAGAACGATGAGGCGGGCCACGAACGACGAGCCAATCTCGAGATTGAGGAACTATGAGCTGTCCCCCTGCAGAGCAGCATTCCGCAGGGGGACTCGCTTTTTGCATCCCTCAGAAGCTAGGGGATGGTGGCGTGCTGAATCTGTGAACGAGCGGTTAGATAGCATGAGACATTCTTCAGCGGGGTAGGACGGCAATGGATATCCAGGATCGCACGCGGGCGGAAAAGAGACTCCGAAATGAGAATGCGATACTTCGGGAGGAGATCGAGAAGGTGTCTATGTTCGAAGAGGTTGTTGGCGCCTCACCGGCTCTGGAAGCGGTGCTATCTGCTGTTTGCAAAGTAGCCGGAACCGATTCAACGGTTCTCATCACGGGCGAAACTGGTACCGGCAAGGAGTTGATTGCCCGTACAATCCATAAGAAATCGCGGCGTTCTTCGGAAGCCTTTTTGAATGTCCATTGCACTGCGATTCCGCAATCTTTGATTGCCACGGAATTGTTTGGTCACGAGAGGGGAGCGTTCACAGGAGCGCTTCGGCGCCGGCTGGGTAAATTTGAACTTGCTGGTGGAGGCACGATCTTTCTTGACGAAATCGGAGAGTTTCCTTCCGAAGTGCAGCTTACTCTGGTACGCGTTCTGCAGGAGGGAGAATTCAAACGCGTGGGAGGCAGTCAGTCCATTCGTGCTGACGCGCGCATCCTCGCGGCGACAACCCGGGACTTGCAAACAGCAGTTGCGCTGGGCGCCTTCCGTAAGGACCTGTTTTATGGACTGAACGTCTTTTCGATCAACATTCCACCTCTGCGTGAGCGAAAAGAGGACATCCCGCCGCTGGTTGAGTACTTCATTCATCGCTACGCCAGTAAGATCGGTAAAAAGATTCGCTCCACCGATAAGAAGACCATGGACCTCCTCGTCTCGTACCCATGGCCGGGTAATGTGCGGGAGCTGCGGAATGTGCTTGAACGGTGGGTCATTCTCTGTGACACGGAGAGCTTTTCCATCAATGAGGGCTGGTTCGCTCGGGACGTTCGTGGGCCTCAGCCTGCAGGCCAGGCGTTGCCCGAGAAGCTGATGGCTCAAGAAAAGGAGATGATTGAGGCTGCCTTGTTTGCAAGCAAGGGCCGGGTATCAGGGCCGGCGGGTGCTGCCGCCAAGCTCGGTATCCCGTCCTCAACTCTGGAATCAAAGCTCAGATCCCTCAAGATCAACAAACACCTTTTCAAACCAGCCTGGCACTGACCGCTCCTCAGAGATGATTTAGCATGTTGAAACGATAGCTTTCAGATCATAAATTATGACTCATGAAGCTTCGCATCCCACGCAGAGAATAGTGAGAGGGGCGCCCGGCAGTCCGCAGCTGCGTTAACGCAGTTGCTACTTTTCGTGAAGGTGGGGTAGTTACATTATGACAGGTGAATGCAGGCTAAAACGTGCGGTTGGGACTATGGCTCGCACATTTTTTTGCCCTTGCCTTTGGCCACGATTCGAAAGCCGGCTGCTTCGGATCGCTGTTACGTGCGCCCTAGTGTCTTTTCCGTTCGGCTTACGGGGGCAGAGTATCTTGCCCCCAGCCAAGAGCCAGAAATTTGAGATGAATTCCTCTGGACCCGCGCACATCGACTACG